>JARRMA010000293.1:0-4598 GCA_037386505.1 Candidatus Bathyarchaeota archaeon | reverse complement strand
GAATGGAGCACATACGGAATTATCGGAGACAGCACTATTGTAGTACAGAACACGTATGACCAGAACATCTATGCTATAGGTAAAGGACCGAGCAAAACAACGATTGACATCAAGAACAATGTAGTGCAACAAGGAGGAAGTGTTCTAGTAGAAGGCACAGTAATGGATGTATCTCCTGGCACAACTAATTCAAAGATTGCACTTCGCTTCCCAGATGGTGTTCCAGCAGTAGCAGACGAATACATGACAGACTGGATGTATTATGTTTACAACCAATTCTCGCGTCCAACAAATGCAATGGGCGTAGAAGTAAGAATCCAAGTAGTTGATCCCGCAGGAAACTATGCATGGATTGGCACAACATACAGCGACTCATACGGTAACTACGGATACTCTTTCATACCTCAAATGAAGGGACTATACACAATAATTGCCAGCTTCGTTGGTTCTGAATCATATTATGGTTCACAAGAAACAGCTTATGTACAAGTTGACGATGCACCAGCAGAGATAACAATTCCATCATATCCAGGTTACCAAGGTCCATCAGCATCTGAAGTTGCAAATAGTGTTGTAGCTCAACTTCCGGCAGATGCAACACCTCAAGAAGTTGCTCAAGCAGTAGTAAACGCAATGCCAGAATATCCTGACACCACAGTAGAAATTCCAGAATATACCACAATCGACATAGTCATAGTAATACTAGTCGCAGTAGCCATCATACTCTGTGTAATCCTATTGCTCAGGAAAAAATAATTCAAAACAAACAATTTTCCCTCCCTCTTTTTTTGGAGTAAAAATCATTGGAAGAATATGGGGCTGAAAAGGTCCAGGCATGGAAGAATGAATAATCAACGAGATAGTAGATAGTTTGGTTTTTTTCATTTTTCTTTTCCTTAATAGAACACCATGCGGGGACCCCAGCAAATCCCTATTTCTTTCAAATTATGTTTAGATTTTTCTTAGTGGATAAATAAAGACAAAATTCAATAGCGTTAATAAAAAATCTTATAAAACAAATAGACAACGAATGCCAAAAAATATGATTGCCCAGATCAATCTTCAAAGAATTGATAATTCGACAACATTACAAAGAATTATTTAAGAGCGATCTTGTAATGGCAAATTATTGTTAATTTCAATCTCAGAATAAATATTCTAAAATTAATAGTATCATTTAATTAATTTTTAAAAAATTATTGATAAAACTACAAATGATTACAACTGAATACAATTGATTGGCTCTGATTTTTTTGTAATCGTTCATTATAAATACAAAATCAGCAATAAAACAAAATTTAGAAAATAAACTTGAAACAAGGAATGTAAAAAATGAAAAAACAACTAAATATGCAAAAAATAACAGTGATATTCTTAAGTATTATATTAGCAACATCCACATTGATTTCGATATTACCTTTGGTAATTGCACAAGATGAAGAATATAGAACAAAGCAAACTTATGCATTAATTGGTGCAACGCCAAATCCAATTGGGGTTAATCAACAAGTACCCTTTTAGAACTGATTCAACAGGTGGAACAGGAACAATCTACACGCCCTCAATGGTAGGAACATATACTCTTCAAACACACTTCCCAGGACAATGGTACAACTGGACTAGACCACCAGCATTTTCAACAAATATATATGGAAATATATGGTATGAAGCAAGCGACAGCGAAATACTAGAACTTGTAGTAACAGAAGAACAAAGAGAGTATTATCCTCAAACCCAATACCCAACCGAGTATTGGTCACGACCTATCGATGCACAACACAGAGAATGGGCAACAATTTCAGCAAATTGGTTAACAACACTTCCAAACCAGGTAGCCCCAAATAACGACGATGCACCAGAAACAGCCCACATATTATGGACCAATCCAATGCAAATGGGTGGTCTGGCTGGAGGAGCAACCGGAAACCATGCCTTTGAATGTGGAGACGCCTACGAAGGCCTATTCACTGGTTCTGTAATTATAGGTGGAGTACTCTTCTATAATCATTACAAATCTGGATTTCCAACCCAACAAGTAGTAGCAGTTGACTTACATACAGGAGAAGAACTTTGGTCCAAATCTCTTCTAGATCCAGAAGGAAATAGCCTCAGACTCTCATTTGGTCAAACATTCTACTGGGACTCATATAACTATCATGCAGTATTTCCATACCTATGGTGCACAAGTGGCAGCACTTGGCATGCATTTGATCCCTTCGATGGACAATGGGTTTACAGTATGGAAAACGTTCCAAGTGGAACAAACCTTTATGCCGCCGAAAGAGGAATTGAATGGAATGTTACAATCCCAACAGGTTTGCCAGGATCTATCACAGCACAATGGTTTGGAGACCGAATAGTAGGTTGTGATGCACCAGGCTATTTAACCATGGGCGATTTGCCAATACACACATGGGCTATTAGCGTTAGTCCTGGTCACGAAGGAGCTCTAATATTCAATACAACTTGGAATCCACCACCTGGCGACCTAACTATTAGTTGGGGTACCAGATACAGTGGAGCTCCAAGCATAGAAGAAAAAGTATATACATTATGGTCAAAAGACACTCAACAACACTATGGCTTTAGCCTCGACACCGGACAACAAATATGGGGTCCAACAGATCCACAACCATACTTGGATTATCTAGGTATTGCAAATATTATCGATGGGGGCATTCTCTTTTCAGCGCGAATGGCAGGAGTAGTAAATGCTTACAACGTTTCAACAGGCGAACACCTATGGACTTATGAAGTTAGTGACCCCTACACTGAGATCTTATGGAGCGACAATTGGCCTGTTCGACCATTGTTTATTACTGATGGAAAAATCTACTATGGTCACAGCGAACACTCACCTGTAGATCCAAAGCCTCGTGGTGCACCCTTTGTCTGTCTTAATGTAACTAATGGTGAGGAAATCTGGAGAATAGATGGTGCGTTCCGTGTAACTGATTGGGGTGGTCTTTCAGTTATCGGAGACAGCATTATCGCTACATACAACAGCTATGACCAAAGAGTATATGCTATTGGAAAAGGTCCAAGTGCCATATCAGTTGAAACACCTCTAAATGTTATTCCTAAGGGAGACAGCATTACAATAGAAGGAAGAATAACAGATATTTCTCCAGGAACAAGATCTGATCCAATACTGATGCGCTTCCCCAATGGTGTTCCGGTAGTATCTGACGTTGTTATGAGTGAATGGATGAAATATGTCTACATACAATTCCCGATGCCATCTAATGTTGAAGGTGTTGAAGTAATTCTAGAAGCAGTAGATCCCGCGGGTAACTACTTTGTGATTGACAAAGTGATGAGCGATGGTGCAGGTATGTTCAAGAAGATGTGGAAACCAGAGACAGAAGGAGAATACACCATAATTGCCCGATTTGCTGGTTCTAAATCTTATTGGCCATCGTATGCAGAATCTGCATTAAGTGTTGGTGCTGCACGTGATCCTTATCCAACATATCCAGGATATCAAGGTCCATCATCATCTGAAATTGCAAACAGTGTTGTAGCTAGTATGCCCGCTGATGCTTCACCTCAAGAAGTTGCTCAAGCAGTAGTAAATGCTATGCCAGAATATCCAGAACAACAAGAAGTAACAATTCCAGAATACACTACCATGGACATAATACTAGCGATCCTAGTTGCTATCGCAATAGTCATCGGTCTAGTGTTACTATTCCGGAAAAAATAATTCTAAAAAAATTCCCTCCCTCTTTTTTTGGGAGTAAAAATCATTGGAAGAATATGGGGCTGAAATGGTTCAGGCATGGAAGAATGAATAATCAACGAGATAGTAGATAGTTTGGTTTTTTTCATTTTTCTTTTTCCTAACTCAACTTGAATTCCATGCAGAGGACCTCAGCAAATCCATATTTTTTCCAAAAAAAGCAAACTAAAACTATTTCCCACCAGAATGTACAAGACTTGTGTCAACTCCTTTTTTGTGCCCACATTTCTACCAACAAGGAAAAACAATGAATTAATATTTTGAAACTTAACTTCAACTTTTATGGCATTGACAACCGAAAAAGTTCTGAATTTTTAATTTTTAGTTCGATAAATTTGTCAAATCTGTTTTGCTTCTTAGTTTATAGACGGGAAATAATGGTCTTTTCATCTGACGTTCTTAGAAATATTTTGTATCCTATCCATCCACCAATTATTGCTTCAATTATTATTATCGGAAATATTGTTGAAATTACTCCAATTAATCTCTCTATATAGTCTGGTGGAAATAGCAAAATGCTTTTTATAATAATGCCAAAAAGTGGATTTAAGAGCCAAAAAGTAACTGAGGTCAGAATTGACCAAAAAATAAGTTTCTGGGTTCGACTAAAAGAATTATGTAGAGAATTAAATACTAAATCTACTATAAATGCAACAACTATTAAATTTGTTTTGCTTAACAAATCAAAAGGAATGCCTCCAATATATGTGGGTATTATTAAAAAAGTTAAAAGGACCATTTGGAAAAAGAATCTCCATCGCTTTCCCTTATAAATTAACAATGAAAAACTAGTTATTATCGCATGAAAGATGGTGAAAAAATAACTTGCACCTGGTATTCCAGTTATCATTCTTGC
>JARRMA010000292.1:0-5809 GCA_037386505.1 Candidatus Bathyarchaeota archaeon | reverse complement strand
AGGGTTATGACGTTTATGTCATTCCAGGAGGATCATGTGCTGAAAAAATTCTTAGAGAAAAAAATTACAAAGCAGTAGTTGGTATTGCATGTGGTTCTGAATTAAGGATGGCATTAGGTGTTTTAAGAAAATTAGATATTCCAGGTCAAGGCGTTATTTTGACTAAAAATGGTTGTGCAAATACAAAACTTGATCTAGAAAGTCTGAAAAAAATTTTGTAGATAAAATCTTAACTTCCCAAAAATTTATCTAAACTTTGAGTATAATATAATCTAGATATAATTAATCTAAAAAATTAGGAAAAACAAGGGAGGTGAAATAAAATTAATAGTTTAGATATTGTTAATGCAGATCTATTTGTTGATGATACAAAAATTGGAAAAATTAAAGGCGTGATAATAGATCCGGAGAAGTGGGCTTTAACCCATTTAGAAATTGAATTAACAAAAGAGGCTGCGAATGAAATATTAGGAGCTAAAAATGCGATTAGGAATCGATTAGCCATTACTGCCTTACAGAAAGGTAAAGCCTGTTGTACAAATAAAGGTGTAGAAATTAAAGTTTCTATGAAACAATTGCCGATATATCTTAGACCTGCATAAGAATAAAGTGGCTTCATCAATTCTTAATTTTAGCTTTTTTTCTCCTTAAGTTTTTTAGGAATATGTTATTCCAATTTTATTCATAATGGAATAGTTTTATCAGTAAAATATTAATGAAATAAATGACATATATTGTTAGTAGGGAGGGTGAAGTATGTCCTCTTATAATAAAGAGGCAATAAAAATTCAAATTGATTTAATGGAAAAAGAAATCCTTTATTTCAAGGGGAAAAAGAGAGAAAAAGCCAAAAAAGCTTACAACAAGCTATTGCATTTATGCGGTCATTCTTGCTCAATTGATGAACCAATATTTCTTCGCAGATCAGAATAATAGACATTTCATGTTCTGTGAAATTAGTAGTTTATACTTCAATTCTAGAGATGATTCCTTGATAATTTTAATAAAAAGTATTCATGCTAACTAATTCTTTTGGTTTAAAATGAAGAAATTCTTCAGATATATATGCTTTATAAAAGAATAAGATGTAACAGATTTAACATTATTTTTTACATTATAATATGTCAAAAATTAATCTATGTTTTTTCTACCATTAAGTGAATTTTGTGAACAAAGTATTTAGAATGCGCTAATCATCATGTTTTTTGCCCGAGTTGGAGGGCGAGCATAGGCAGAAAAGCAAGACCTAGTTGATTGCTACGTGTTAGTCATGGTTTCTCTCAGGAGATTGTATCAAACGAGCAGGACTAAGGGTAATAGCTAGCGGTCAGCTATACATTGTTGGTTTAACTTGGCTTTGGCTTAGAAAAACTAATAGTTGATAAATAATAGTCCATTCGGTTAGTTCATGAGATAATATCAATTGGATAATATCTTGTGGCAATTGTATATCAAATTTTGTGGATCTGTTGAAACTTATTTTTTCCTTCTCGGGTACTTCAATTTACATTGATATTAAGAAAAATAAATTATTGTGGTTGTTTTTTTGAGTGAAGGAACAGTTAGAAGTTGGGTAAGTGATCGCCAATGTGGTTTGATTTCAGTTAATAAGTTAAAGAAAGAGATTTTGGTTAAAAGTTCAAATCTTAAAGGAACAAGTTATCTCGAAGAAGGAGAAAAAGTTCGTTTTATCATTAAAGAGACAAAAAGAGGACCAATTGCCATTAATGTAGAACCACTTAATTGTTAGGTTGTTACTAACCGAAGAATCCAACTAACAATTTGAACTTTATTTTAAGGAACATTTTTTCTGAATATTGGAGTTTTTTTAGAATCTTGGAAAGACTTAAGAAATGCCCTAACTATTTTTCAATAACTAAAAAGTGGGTTTGACAGATAACAAACTAGTTTACCTTTTGGTTTGGTCAATGACTCTATCTTGTCGAATTTGTCCACTTTTTGTAAGTAATAATAGTGATGATTAAAAAATTGACGTCCCTATCGTTTGATAAATGTTCAGAATGTGGATCTTCATTACTTGTTCGTGACACAGAGAATGGGGAGGTTGTATGTGGAAAGTGTGGTTTTGTAGTAACATCAGAATTGACTGATAGAGGACCAGAATTATGCTTCATGATAAAGGACTTACAACTAAAATAGACTGGAGAGACATAAGTGGGTTTGCTCCAGAAAAAAGAGCCCAATTATATCGAATCCGAAATTGGCAGCAACGTAGTAGAGTTTCAAGTTCTACCGAGAAAAATCTTGCATTAGCCTTGTCAGAAATTAACAGAATATCAGAAAACCTTGGTTTAGCTAAAAATATTGTAGAAACTTCTGCTATAACTTACAGAAAAATTGTAAACCAAGGATTGATACGAGGAAGGTCAATTAAAGGAATGGCTACAGCATGCACTTATCTAGCTTGTCGGCAAAACAAACTTATAAGAACAATAACAGAGCTGTCAAATGCTTCAGGTATAGATAAAAAAGTGATTGCGTCAAATTACAGGTTCTTGATCAGAAAATTAAAAATTTTCGTTCCTCCTATGAGGTCAAATCAGCATATTACAAAATTATCTAATCAAATGGGTCTAACTGGAATAGCCGAAGGGGTTGCACATAAAATTCTTTCAGGTGCTAAAAATCAAAAGTTAACTTCTGGAAGAGGAGCGAAAAGTATCGCTGCAGCTGCATGTTATATTGCATCTATTATTTCTGGCGAAGGAAAAACCCAAAGAGAAGTTGCTGAAGCCGCTGATTTAACAGAAGTTACTATAAGAAACAGGTATAAGGAAATGATGAGAAGATTATCTATAGTAATAAGCTTCTAAGGATAATTGACGATAATGATAAAAAAGATTCTCGTTCCTGTCGATGGATCAGAGCATTCTAATAAAGCATTAGATTATGCCCTAGATTTAGCAGAGAAATATTCAGCTAATATTAAATTATTAACAGTAGCTCAACCTGTTATTGTTTCTGAATCGATGTTTTTATCTCAACCTATGATGCCTCCCGAAACTACTGTAATGTATGTTAACGAAATTGAAACAGCTCACAAAAAAATTCTTCAAAATGCTTATAAAAAAGCAAAGAAAGCAAAACCTAAAATTAAAATTTCAAAGCAACTAGAAAACGGAAGACCAGCAGATATAATAACTGAAATAGCAAACTCCCAAGATTTTGATCTAATAGTCATGGGAAGCAGAGGCATAGGGGGAATAAAAGAATTCTTTTTAGGAAGTGTAAGCGATAGAGTTGCAGATAAAGCTCATTGCCCAGTATTAATTGTAAAATAAAAAAATTATACTTCTTAGATCTAAACTATTTTTTGTAGCGTTTCTTAAATTTTTTTGCATTCTTTGAATTTTTCTTTTCTAATTCATCGACAACTATATCTTCAATTTTTTGGGTAGCTATTGGAACTGCAGATTTTACTAGTTTAGATTTAACTTTTCCGGCAATATTTTCTGCACATTCGTTATCAACACCGATATTTCGCATTGAGGTAGTAAGTTTTTTAATATCAAATTCTTTGATAGCTCCTGATCTTTCTTTAATAATTAAAGAATCTATTGTTGGCTTAGTATAAGGCAAAACAACAATCAAAGATGCATCTTGTCCTCTGATTTTTTCAATTTTGTTTTGTGGTATTACAACAGTTATTTTTTTCTCATTACTGTTTACTCCTTTGATTTCAACACCTTCAATTACTTCATTATTTTTTAGGTAAATTCTAACGATATCACCAAGAGCTAATCCAGAAGGCAATATATCACACTTAATTGGAACTGCTGCATAACCTTTTGGAATCCCTTCACTCAGTCCATGTTCTTTTGCACTTATTGCTAAATGTGTAATCTTTCCGGTATAATCTAATTCTGCCTCTACTTCCCCGACACCCCAATCAGTAATCAATCGTCTTCTTAATCGTCTTTCAATCTCTGCAGGCGGTAAATCAGATGGAAAAATCATTTCTCGCTCTGACAAATCGTTCTTTATTTCTTCTGGAACACGAGATTTTCCAGAAATATCAAAGATTAAATGTGCATCAGGTAATTTTATTTTAGTGTATCTTCTATTTTTTGTTTTCAAAATATTTTGAAAACGAATCCCCTTTTTGGGAATTTTTTCAGCCAGTTTGTTTCCTGTATGAACCCCCCAGCCAATAACTATAGTGGCTATTACAATTTCAATAACACCTTCTATTGTTGGCTGTTCTAATATTGCAAGTACTCCTCCAGATATTTCTACTATTCCTAATCCTAAAATCATACCGAGAAATGAGGGAAAATTTTCGTTTGCAAAATATCGGTAAATCATAGATAATATTTTCACAAATAGTTGAATGATCAATCCAATTTTGCATTATTTTATCTGATTTTCCTTTGAACACTTTCGCACAATAACGGCATCTAATATATATTAAGGAATTCTTGTTTGACTTTTTCATTATTTTCGCCTTAATCAGATTTTAGTCCTATTTTTTTCAAAATTTGATTAGCAATAGGACCTCAATTCAAGCAGATTCGATCTGCCAAACGATTAGTTAGAACTAATCCATAAGACATCCCTATTTAATAGTTTAATAAATATAAAGATTATCAACCATTTTCCTTAATTCTGACGATAAAAATTGTCAAATTTTGTCTCAACAATCTGTTATTAAAAAAATCAAATTATCTACCTACAAAAAAACTCTATTTATTTATTAAAATTGGATCAAGATAGTACATATTATTAGTGTAGTGGAAAATTTTTGAAAAAAAGAAAAAAGGGTATGAATTAATATTTCAACAGATTCTGGATCTACGTCATAATCTCTTCTTTTCTAACCTCTGGAACATCAACAGGTATCTCTGGTAGCTGTTGTTTGATATTTTCTTTTGCCAGTTTTGCTGCTTCATCTAATATTTTTTGGGCAGCATCACTTGGCGCCTCAAAATCGATTGACATGTCAGTTCCAGTTGAAGATTCTGAAATCAATCCATTTAATAGATCCCCAATTTGACCAAGTTCTTTTCCAGCTTCTGGCATCGTGTCACTTATTCCATTGCCAATTTTTTGTAAAACACTAACAGTAGGAGACAACATACCAACAACGTCACCAAATTCTGAAACAGTACCTAGTCGTAATGAAAGCTGTTCTAAAGCAAGCATAGTATCTAAAACATGTCTTTTGCCTTTTCGAATTTCTGACAATTCATTAGCATAGACCTTAGCACGAACCAGGTCATGATTAGAATATGCCTCAACTAATTTTTTAAATAGAGATTTATCACGATTTGAAAATTGATTGGCAGCTTTATCTAATTTTCGTATTTGAATTTTCATTCTTTTATTAGCTTCATTAAGACGTTGCTTCAAAGGCTTTTTAGGAATAACTTTATCCTTAATTTTTTCATGAAAAGAAGGTTTTTCTTCATCTTTCCATTTTTTAGCAAACTTCACAATTTTTCCCTATCCTTTGAAAAGTAATGGAGATGCATTAAGGTGGTTAATATTTTATTAATATGTAGAAATAGCTTTTTGAAACATATTCCAGTTTATCGTTTGAAAGTTTAATTATTCTTATGTAAAATATATTACCAAAAATGTTAGAGCATAAACATAAGAATGTAATAAAATAAAACGCTCAAAGCACATATAATTCTTATCTGAATCAATGATATAAAATAGAAGAAGTTGCATATAATAAAAAATCAATATTAGTAAAAAATGATTAAAATTTTAACTTGATTTCTTATTAGCACAATTACGTAATAAATACAATTAAATTATTAAATGATTCGTAATAATTATTAAA
>JARRMA010000291.1:0-3518 GCA_037386505.1 Candidatus Bathyarchaeota archaeon | reverse complement strand
GGTGGTATCCCTTTAGTTATTAAATCTATTTTTTGTTGATCTATGTCAACTATTGTTACAGAAAAACCATTACATGCAAAACCTATACTTGTACATAATCCAACATATCCTAATCCGATTATTGATATCCGCTTTGAAGTCATATAATACACCTAATTCTGAAGTTCAAGTTTTATGCATTCAAAATATGTTCTAATTGATTTTATTTCTTGTTAATTTCAAGTAATGACTCAAAGTAAGGTAAAAGATTAACTATTGTCAGATTTTTTTCTTCGAAGATATGAAAATGATCCTGATAGTATTAAGGCTGCACCTACCATGAAATAGTAGATTACTTTCATACCTATTCCTAAACCAATGGATTCATTTGATCCATATGCAAATAGAATGAAAATAAGGTTTTTGTGCCAAACTACTAGCTCGTAAAGGACTAATTCGCTTATCCAAACTAAAATGGAAGCACCAATTATTACAAGGGCTAAATCAAACATTCTTTGAATAAGTGGGGGACGATTAAGAAATTCTATAATGCGTTTACCTCTTTTTAGATATAGAAGTACTCCCGATACAATCAAAACTGACCCTAACATAAAATAATGAATAAATTTCATTCCAATTCCTAAACCGATTGGTTCTCCTGTTCTATACATTAGTAAAGCTTCACCTAGATCTTTGTTAAATATTGTTACATCATTCCATGTTAAGAAACTCATCCAAATGAAAATGATAGCTCCGATAGCAATTATGGATAGACCGACCAATCTTGGTAAACCAAAAGTTTGAATACTTTTTTCTTTAGTTTTCAATATTGGAGTTTGTATCTTTTTATAGGGAATTGGTTGGTTATCTTGTTTTTCTGGCTTTTCAATTATTGAGGCTTTGACTGGAAATTGGACTTCAATAGGTTCAGTGTATTCAAAATTCTCTACTTTATATGTAATTGTGGTTAGGTTGGCATCTTTATATGACTGAATATCTGCTATATTTACTGGTTTTCCAGTGGTTTTAGCTAATGCACAAGCAATTGCGCTAATTATTGGTGGACCAATTTTATGCGAAATCTGAAATAGTTTTGGATTTTCTTTAATTATGTCTTTGAATATTGAATTAATTATCCTAACTTTGATTATTGCATGATCCTTTTTTCCGATTATTGATACCAGTGAAAAATTTATACCCAATCTGTTTTCAAAAAGTTTTGTCAATTTCGCACCTGGTGGTGTAAACAGAATAGCTTCTGGATTTTTAAGAAATAATTGATTTTTTTGTTTTAATATTAGATTTGGTTCTGGAGTTTTTTCTCTCTGGTTTTTTGATAAATACGCTTTATAATTTTCAGGATCACGAAGATATTTTGGTGGTAGATAGATTACTTCGCCTTTATAGCCTAACTCATTTATCATTTGGTCAAGATTTTCAAGAGTGGGGAACATAGTTGCATCTAAAAGAACCTGTTTTGCATATCCTTCAGGTTTGACATAAAGTAAAATTCCTCCCCAAAAAATTAGGCTCAAACCTATAAAAGCAAGTATTTGAGAAACAGAGACAATAGACACAATAAGGGAAACTGCACCTACACCAATCAGAATCCAACATATAGTGATTATAAGGCGAATTCTTGGTTTAGTAGTTGAATCCACACCAATTGAAGATTCGATTGAACTAATTCCCACTCTGTTTCCACCTTTTTTGATAGATCTCAAGTTTTTTTAATTTATTCGAATTATGCATCGATTATATTGAATTCACAATTTGAAAGATTATGAACTGCCAGAAGTATTTTGCTTGTTTAGTAATATATTAGATTTATTCTCTTCCAAAGAGTATGATATAAAATTAGTTATAATTGCCATTAGATTCACAGATTTTAGACATTATGTTCGAGGTTCAGAGAAGCCTTTTTTAGATACAACATATCATTGCGTTATTAAATTCTTTAAAGTTAGAAATTTGTTGGTATATCAGATATGAAATCTTTGACCCCAAGGAACTAGGAATGTTAAAGCATTGAATTTGATTGATTTAATTTTTGTTCTCGGTTTTATGGAGTCTTTAATTCTTTTTTTATATGCAATCAGATGGTATATTTTTTCTTACGTTTCACTCAAGTCTGGTCCAGCAATTTATTCAGTAGATGAAAAGATGTCAGATGTTAATTCATGTTTTGTTAGTATTTTACTTCCTACATATAATGAACCAAAGGTAGTCGATAGGTTATTGTCGGCTTGTACTTCTTTTAAATTGGATTCTTATGAAGTGATAGTTATTGATGATTCAAATGACGATATAACTACTAAAAAGTTAGAGGATTGGAATAATCATCCAAATGTTAAAGTTATTCATCGAAATTCGCGAGAAGGCTGGAAAGGTGGAGCTTTGAATGTTGGTTTAGATAATCTTAATCCCCAAAGTAATTATGTGTTGGTTTTTGATGCAGATTTTGTCCCAGGAAAAGATTTGCCTCTCAGATTTATTGCCAGGTTTGAAGATTCTCAGGCATCTGTTATTCAGGGATATCAAAGACATGATCTTAACGCTGACGAGAATTGGATAACAAAAGGGGTCAGAGTTTGGACAAGTTTGTATAACATGGTTGAGTTGAATGGACAACAAAAGATGAACTTATTTTCTCCGTTAACTGGTTGTGTTTTTATGATTCGCTCTGAATTATTGAAGAAATTAAGGTTCAGAAACGTTACTGATGAGGACTGGAATCTAACTATGCGTCTTTATGAAGATGGTCACAAGGTTTTATATGACCCTAGCTTGGTTGCATCGGGAGAATGCCCCAACACATTAAGGCGATTATTTAGACAACAAGCAAGATGGGCTGAAGGTCATACCCGGACATTTAGAAGTCATTTCTTTAATATCTGGAAATGTAAATTTCTTAAATTAAGAGAAAAGATAGATTTTGTGTTTATTGGAGCATCTTTTCTTAATAGTGTTCTTATTTTTATTTTGAGTTTGACATGGATAATTACTTTGTTGTTTCCTGCAATTTTTTTACCAAAACCAATTGTAAATGTTGGTCTTCTATTTTTAATTGCAACAATACCAGCTGGAGTTTCTTCCTCTTTAGTTGCACTATCATTAGAAGGAGCAAAGAAAGATTACGGAAAAATTGGATACGCATGGTTGTTAAATTTCGTTGCTACACCAATTATAGCTATTGCAGCATTGAAAGGATTATTTACTAGTAAAGGATTCTTCCATCGTACACCTAAAACTGGAAAAATATTAAAATGTTAAATCCGATTAAATATAGAGCCAATATTTTCAGGATCCATCTAGATTTTATATGAAAAATATCTGTAACCAGGTTAAGGAATGACTAATTCATAAATTTAAAATATGCAAACTTTTGAAAGTTAGTTGATTTAATTGTTGAAAAAAGATAAGATTTGTTCACGTTGCGTCCTAACTAGCTCTTTTCCAAGAATAGATTTTGATAACGAAGGAGTATGTTCAATCTGTCATGATTATGATAAAAATTGGGGAAAATGGAGTTCAGAAAA
>JARRMA010000290.1:0-3465 GCA_037386505.1 Candidatus Bathyarchaeota archaeon | reverse complement strand
TACCTAATGGTCTAATGTAGAAGTTTCTAAATTTATCTTCCAACCGTTTTTTTAGCAATGAACCAAGTGGACCGAAAGTTAGGAATCCACCGACCCCTCCATAGATTTCAAAAGAGGGCCAAAAATATCCTCGTCGCTTTGCTAATGCCATGAAATAGGCTTGCCATTCTTCTTTGATTATGCCTTTATTTAGAGCGTCTTTTATTGTAATTATTATTGGTTCGGTTATGTCTTTTAATTTATTTTCTGCGATTATCATTCGTAAAGTTTCGTCTTTTACTTCATCCAAAACAGGACATTTTTTATCTTCTGGATCTAAAAAGAATTCAAGATCGATTATTGTAAATTCTCTGAGCCTAACTGGTCCTTGTCTTGGAGAAATTTCATTTCTAAGTGCATGACCAATTTGAACTACTCCCAAGGGTAATCGATTTCTTGCACTTTCGAAAATTCTCTTGAATTCTACAAAAATGCCTTGGGCTGCTTCAGGACGGCCATAACCAATTGAATCTGAATATGGTCCTATAGTGGTTGTAAACATAGTCATGAATTGTTCAGCTTTATCAAATGTTCCACCACATTCGGGGCAGTTTATGTTTCGGTTCTTAATTTCATTCATAACAGATTGAAGAGTGAGTTTTTCGGTTTCGGTGTCCGTCATTTTTCCGAATTCTTGTAGTAAATGGTCTGCTCGGAATTTTCGTTTACATTTTGTGCATTCTACGGTAGGTTCTTTGAAGTTCTCTACGTGCCCTGAAGCTTCTAAGACTTTTTCAGGCATAATAACTGATGTTTCAATCTCAAGTATACCTAAGGGTCTAATGTAGAAGTTTCGAAATTTATCTTCTAATCTTTTTTTAAGTAATGAACCAAGTGGACCAAAAGTTAGGAATCCACCGACTCCTCCATATATTTCGAAAGAGGGCCAAAAATATCCTCGTCGCTTCGCTAGTTCACTTATAATTTCGTATTTGTCTTTTTGTTTCATTGTTTTCTGCTCCTCTGAAATTTAAGAGATACAAGGTTAGTAATTCAAGAATAAAAATACAATGTTTAGCTAACTCACTTTTTACTTCATCAATTATTTTTACTGGCGAAGGATCTATATTTTGAAGTATCGCAAGATAAACACTTACATAATCTCCAACACACATTACAGATAGCATTTTTGCCAGTTTTCCTTCTCCTTCTGCAAGAATTTCAAGAGTCTTATTTGCTTTTGTAAAAACTAGTTTTTTTGTGGTTTCTATTCTATTTCTGATCTCTTTAGGTTCTTTTGGGTCTCTAATAAGAATTACAGAATGTTTTTTGATAAGATATTCTGGCGCCCCATATCCTACTGTTTCATTATGATTAAGTTCAGGAAAAACGTCAGATTTACTCGGTAGTTTGCTGTTTTCATTAAATTGTGCTTTTAATCTATGGGCTATTGAAGTGTATTCTCTAAAACCATATATTGTTGGAATTGTTTCCTTCAAGTCTAATGCAAGCTTTTTGGCCTTGTTTTTTTCGGAAGGTACTTCTACTGCATTTTCTTTAGATATTTTTTCAAAAACTCTTATTGATTCTTCCAATTCATCTTCGATATCAGTAAGGATTCCAAGTTTTTGCATAAAAATCGGAAATGGAAAAAATAGATACGGAATTGCAGCTCTAGGTTGCAATCCAGATGGGATAATAACGTGATGAGTATGAAGTCTTTTGCAGAAATTCGCAAGTTTTCCATTGGAAGTTACATCTATAATTGTGCTGTTCCTTTTATTAGCCTCCAAAAATGCAGTCTACGTTTCTTCTGTATTACCTGAATAGCTATTTACAAAAACAAGAGTATCTTCATTCACATAAGCGGGTAGAATATAGTCTCTGCAAACTTCTATGGATAATGGTAAATTATCTCGAAGCCAATCATGTAATATTTCTCCTCCAATAGCTGATCCCCCCATACCAATTATTACAATATTCTTGGGTGAAAACTTTAGTTCTAAATTCAAATTCTTCGCCAATTTAAGGGCATCTCGACAATAATCAGCAGTCTTGGCTAAATCATCAAGCATTCTATTCTTGTCAACTTTGTTAATATTAATTGGATTATCCAAAATTGTTTTCATACATTTTTACTCCAATATATAATTCACTATAATGATTGTTTGAAATCCTTTAAAAACAAACAGGAAAGTTTAAAACTAAAAATAAAAAAACGCAAAATTAGGCTGGACGAACGGATTTTATATCTCTATTGTCTGGTTTTTTTAGTCTTTTCTTTCTTCGATTCAGCTATTTGTTTTTCTGTTCCCCACTTTATTTTACCAGTTTCGTCAATAAATTTGATATATCCTTTCTCTTTTTGAGTCCATTCGAAAACTTGCTCAGGAGTCCCCCAAGTAATTTCTAAAGGAACATCTTCAGACATTTTCCATTTCTTTGAAATCTTATCGTCAAAAGTCTTAGTATGTCCTTCTTCTGCCATTAATTCTTTAATTTGTAAACTAATGGGAACGAATTTCACCAAACCCTTTTTCCTTTGTTCTTCTTCAAAAATTAATTTATCATCTTTTTTCTTGTCAAAAACCTCTTTTTTAGTTTCTTTCTCAACTTCTGCGGAAGGATTAGATTCAGGTTTTTCTGAAAAAGAATCGGGTATGTTAAATTCAAAGTTTTTATTTTGGGTTTCAGGAACAAAGTCGGTTGATTGCTTTTCTTTTAATTTCAGTTCTTCTTGATCAATCAATAATTTCAGTTTATTGATTTTAGAATTTATTTCTTCCAATTGCTTTGATAATTTATTCCTTAATAATGAATTTGTGGAGATATTTTTTGCATTGATTCTTGAAATAACAATGAAAACAATCCAACCTATACCGAGAATTAAAAGTATAATCGAAAATAATTCAGAATATAGATTAAAAGTTCCTGATATTAAAGTAAGTATTATTCCACCAATTAGAACTATCGAAGATAAAAAAAGGATAAGAACAAAAAAACCTGAAAAAGATAAAATTGATTTTCTTAAATATAATTTGCTGTTAATTGCTTCAATTTTCTTTACAAGATCATTATATTCATTTTCAAGTTCTTCAAGATTATTAGCTAATGATTCCACATCCAATTTTTTATTCCTTTAGAAAACTTTAATTTCTATCAATATATAACATTAATTAGAAACTTTAACCGGTTCAAACATTCAATTTTGATTATTTGATAGAATTTTTTTGATAGATTTTATTGAACATGTCTTTTATATATTTAGCCAGAGTCAAATTTTGATTCTTAGCTATTTGTTTAAGAGCTTTCGTTACACCAGTCGTATATTGTACTGCTTTCTTGGGTTTATTAGCAATGAAATCTGGAATATCCAAGTTCTGAGCAACTCTACGAAGAATTTGTTTCCTAAGATTATCGTTAATCGAATTAATTTTATGATGAAACGGTAACCTTAATGAAAAATCAACAACACTAATATCTATG
>JARRMA010000289.1:0-3768 GCA_037386505.1 Candidatus Bathyarchaeota archaeon | reverse complement strand
TTTTTTTCATATGAGTTCAATTCAAGCATTCTTTGGAGGTCTTGTAGCTGGAAAAATGGGTGAAGGGACAATAGGTGGTGGTTTAAAGCACAGTGTTATTCTCTTGACAATTGGCTATCTAGCATTCAAGTTTATTGTATAAGGAGTTATGATGATATGAAAAAAATAATAAGAAATAGGAAAGCAATAACTCCCGTCCTAAGTAGTCTTCTATTAACTGTTATTGCAGTAGCTGGTATGTCTATCGCTATTACAGCAACCTATGTTATTACAGATGGGCTTCATGATTCAATGGGCGAACGCTTAATTGTCGAAGATGTTTGGTTCACACCAAATCAAATTTCTATATATTTACGTAATGTTGGTAGAATTTCTATTGATGTAGTTGCAGTTTATGTAAATCGTGAAAGCCAATCCATATTGAAATTTGAATTGGAGCAAGAAAGTCATAGTTGGCTAAATATTACTTATAATTGGAATCCAGATTCCGCATATGAGATTAAAGTTGTAACAGAAAGAGGAACAAATGTCGTGGATTACTATGTTTCGCCGGTTTAGAAAGGATCGTAGAGGTGTTAGTAATATTATCGTGGTAGCACTTAGCTTAGTGATTATTTTAGCGATAGTTACAGACATAGTACTATGGAATTATGAGATGAACCAAGTTGATTATGAAAAAATGAAAGAAAATATCATTCTCAGTAATGTTGAACAGATAAGCCATTCTTCATGGTTTAGTGTCCAAAACGAATATAGTATTAACTTTGGGAGTAGAATTGATGGAGATTTTCTTGATACTAAATATATAGATTCAAGTTATGAAAGTTTTACAGAAAATGCAAGTGGGTCAAACAATATAACACTTATTTCCTCTGAAAGCTTTGAGAATATTTGGCCTCCAACTAATTGGGAAAGTTCAGGAAATTGGGCGAAAGAAAGTAACTATGCATATGATCAAACATATTCAGCAGATTTTGATGGAAGCACTGGAGGTGCTTCAGGATACTTAATATTTCCCACTATGGATTGCTCGGATGCTGATACAATTTTTGTTGATTTTTGGTGGCAAGATCGAGCTTTAAGTAATGATGATTTAGAAATAGAATATTATAACGGAAGTTCGTGGAATAATTACCAAGACTTAAATCAACTAGATTCTGAAAATGGTTGGCATCATTATATTGATGTTATTTCAGACATTCAATATTTTGTTTCAAATTTTCAGATTCGATTATGGGCTAAAACCATTTATAGCGGTAGAACCGCATGTGTTGATTTTGTAACAATAAAAAAGAGTGTAAGCGAAACAAATTCTTTTGATATGGTGGGATCGTTTAAAATAGATTTATCCAAATATAAACCAGAATATGTAAAAACAGTCGAAATATTGTTGCATTATAAAAGTGAAGATTCTTCTGAGAATTGGTATCTAGAAGCATATGACTGGGTGTCCTCTACCTTTAGTAATATAGGGTTCAATTCCACTGAAGGACATACACCAACAATGGTTTGGGATTATTATTCGATTACTCTGACAGATACATGGCAGAATTATGTTAATTCTAATGGTACAATCAATGTTAAACTACTTGATGAGGGTCCTGACACCCAACAAACGTCAATTTCCATAGATTTTTTTGGGATAAGAGTAAAAATTGATGCAACTCAATTCACATTTAAAAATAACGGTAGCTTTACTGTGCATTTGGTTTCATTGTGGATAATTGACGCTACGGAGCATCAACATTACGATATAACTGTGTTTGTAAATTCTGCAGAGGCTCAGACCTATCTAAGAAATGATATACTATTACCTGCAGGAATTTATTCGGTTAAAGTTGTAACTGAACGAGGAAATATCGCTGTCTATTCTAGAACCTAGAATTATTTCTTTGTTAATTTGTTTTCTGGAAACTTTACTGTGACAATAGTATTAGATGGAACTTTTGATGTTATCCAGACGTTTCCACCTATTGTGGCGTTGTCTCCAATTACAGCTTTTTCTCCAAGAATTGATGCATTAGAATAGATAATTACTCCATTTCCCACTGTTGGGTGTCTTTTCATTCCTTTAATTGGATGACCTTTTTCATCTTTTGGAAAACTCAATGCACCCAAAGTGACACCTTGATAAATTTTTACATTGTCACCTATTTCTGCAGTTTCTCCTACTATTACTCCAGTCCCGTGATCGATGAAGAAATTTTTTCCTATTTTTGCTCCTGGGTGAATATCTATACGTTGCAATAGCAAGGACACATGGATAACTTAGAATTACTTCATCAAAACTTTTTGCTGCTGGATCTCCGCAATAAGCTGCTTCAATATCTCCGCTTAAACTTATTCTGATTCTGCACATTTCTTCTAATAGTTGTTTTACGATCATTTTTGCAATTTTTATACAAATATCCTCTGGGCATTTTTTGTCTTTTCGACAGAAGTACTTAAGGCTCTTATCAATCTCTTTTGTGAGCCTCCTATAGATCGATGTTAAAATCTTGGTCAAATAGTCATTAATATCAGATTTAGAGACTTTCTCTTTTCCTAGATACCCTGGAAAAAGAACTGATATTAAATCCTCAAGAATTTCGGTTACAACCTTTTTTGAAGGTAAATCTTTTTCATCGAGGTGGTTTATCCCACCATAGATTTCGTAATTCTCAGAAATTTTTTGTACTCAACTTTTTGATTCGGCTGCCTTGTCTCTATTGACCATTTCTTTTCATATTCATTTAATCTAGGTTTCATATAAAGAAGTACTAAGGTAACGTTCACCTGTATCCGGTAATATTACAACTAACATTTTTCCTTCATTTTCTGATCTTTCGCCAACCTTTAACGCTGCATATGTTGCTGCTCCTGAAGATATTCCCATAAGTAATCCTTCTTCTTTTGCTAAAATGCGAGCAGTCTTTACTGCATCTTCATCTTTTATTTTTATCACTTCATCAATTAGGTTCGTTTTGAGTACTTTTGGAATAAATCCAGCACCTATTCCTTGAATTGGGTGCGGTCCAGGTTTTCCTCCACTTAAAACTGGAGATTTAAATGGTTCCACTGCTATTGCTTGAAATTTCGGTTTAATTGGTTTAATGTATTCTGTTATTCCAGTAATTGTTCCTCCGGTTCCGACACCTGCTACTAGAATGTCTACTTTTCCTTCTGTTGCTTTCCAAATTTCGGGACCAGTTGTATCTCGGTGTATTTGGGGATTCGCAAGATTTTGGAATTGTTGGGGAATAAATGAGTTAGGGGTTTTTGCTGCTAATTCTTCGGCTTTTTGAACAGCTCCTTTCATTCCCCCTTCTTTAGGGGTTAGAACTATTTCTGCACCATATGCTTTTAGTAGTCGTCGACGTTCAATACTCATTGATTCTGGCATTGTAAGGATTAATCTGTAATCTTTTACAGCACTAACTATCGCTAAACCGATTCCAGTATTTCCGCTTGTAGGTTCTATTATTACCGTCTTTTTTGTGATTAAGCCTTTTTCTTCTGCTTTTTGTATCATGTTAAGCGCTATTCTATCCTTTACACTTCCACCTGGATTTTGAGCTTCAATTTTCGCCAAAACAGTACATTTTAGATTTTTAGTTATTTTGTTTAATCGAATTAGCGGTGTTCCTCCAATTCCATCTAAAATTGTATCGTAAATTTTTTTAATTGGCTTGATTTCATTATTGGTTTTCAAATGGTTCCCTCAAATACGTCTTTGACTTCTATATAATTTTAAATTATAACGCTGTTATAAGTATTTTTATTTGTTTA
>JARRMA010000288.1:0-3983 GCA_037386505.1 Candidatus Bathyarchaeota archaeon | reverse complement strand
GAAGAATTAGTATAAGCGTAATTATAAGAACTAATACAAAAAAACCAGTTTCGGGTATTCCAAGTTCTCTGGCTCCAATAAGTGGTTCAGGTTGGGTTTCTCCAAATAATATCCAGTGTCGTAAACCAAGTATAGGAAATATTATGTAAAAAGGAAGATCAAAAACTCCAAAATAACCCAATATTTTAAAAGATACTTTAGTATGAATCCCTAATTTTCTCGTATTAATTAATAGTAATATTAACCAAGCAGCTATGTTTGTGGTTAATGAACCAGCTAAAAGAAATAAGCCATGTTGGAAGGATGTGGATAATCCCGTGATAATTGTTGACCCCAATTTGAACTGAGATACGATTTCTAGTTTAGGGTATATTACAATGTAGCCTATCTGCATCTGGCTAATTGTTCCTCCAATGGCTGTTCCCCAGAAAGCATGCCCAATCTCATGGATAAGAGCTGTAAGAAGACCCAAAGGAATCAATAATGCCATGATTAGGATGAATTTCTTATTATTGAGCAAACTATTTTCAGATGAAAATAGAATTTTTTCTATGATTAGTAGTACAAAAAAGCAAATGGTGACCCAAAAAAGTAAATCCGTAGCTAAATTATCAAGTCTATAGATTGTTTTGGTAGCCGAGTAAATTATGTCAAATCGCCAAGGTAATGGATATCCAAAGCCTGTAGCCCCGATAGCTCCAATATTAGTAAAATTCTCAAGAAATCCTAAGAGCATGGAAACGATGCTACCAAATATTATTGCTATTGTTGAAAGTAAGAGTCTTGATTGTTGAAATATCATTTTAATCCCAAGCATTGTTCCGTCTTCCAAAAGAATATTCAATAGCGTCTTTAGGACAAATTTCAACACAGTTTCCACATAGAATACATTCCGAATTTTCCATTGATTGATTTTGTACCATTGCATTAACATCTAGACCCATCGAACAATTCCTGTTGCATGCCTTGCAGTTGATGCATTTGTTATTGTCTGCCTGGAGCTGCAGTGCGGACCAGTTAACTGTGTTACGGATTTTTCTTCCAAAGATCATAAACGGTGCCATCCAGCAGATTGTGTGACATGCTCCTCTCTTGCCAACTAAAAGTGCGATACCCAAAATTAGGCCTGCTATAATAATAAACATGAAAGCTGACTCAATGCTGCTAATAGATATCCCATAATAGGTCTGATACAATGGATCGATGGCCACTATTTTTCCTGCTTGAATGAACATCAATATGATGGTGGCTATCCATGGAACCCATATAGCATATTTGATCCAGTTTCTCTTTCCATTCCTAAAGTTCTTGTCTCTAATTCTAGCGCATAGTTCTTGTGTCGCACCAGCAGGACAAACCCAACCGCAGAAGACTCTTCCAAGAAACAGTGAGGAAACAAACAAGGATACAAATACTAGAAGGCTACCTGTCACGATACCTTCTGAAGCACCCATTATTACTAAATATGGTGAAAAATAGTAATATATCACAGGGAAGAGTGAAACCATCAGCAGTATCGTGGCTTGTCTGATTCTTTGTTGTTGACAAGACATTTTTCCATGTCATGTTGCATTATGTCTAATTTTAGAAGGCCATTTTTTCCTTCTATTTCAAGCATAACTCCTTCAATCATCGAGATGTTTTTGAGTTTACCAAGATAACCCTCAAAGAAGATGCGCCCGTTTCCGTGGTGGAATGCTATTCGTTCTATAGAGCGCTCTGATTTCATTTCGACGGAGAAGGAATGCTCTTCAACTCTTTTACCCATATGTTTTGCCTCAAAGAGCATACCCACATAAAGTATGATTAAGTAACCTCAACAGTAAGTATGAAATATCATAATTGGTTATGAAATTCAGAATATGAAATGTTTGTTCAAGAGGCTATTTATTGAAGAATCTTAACCGTTTATTCTTTGAGCTTTCCAGCTCTGATCGCTTAGATATATTGTTTCTCTTAAAGAAAACTCCACTAAGACTTTCCCACATTTCTAGCAAGCTCAACTTCACAGTTCAAGAAACTTCACGAAATATCACAAGGCTAAATAAAACTAAGCTAATAATCAAAGATGTTGATGGATTATTTCATCTTACGCCCTATGGTGAAGAAGTGCTTAACCTTCTTTCAGGATACAGTTTTCTTTTTAAGAATTGCAAATACTTTGGAACTCACACATTAGTTGAATTGCCTAAGATTTTTCGAGCAAGCTTAGGTCTTCTTAATGAATGTGAACTCATAAGAGATGTAATGGCAGCGTTTCATAATGTAGAAAAAATGATTAACAATGCCGAAGAGTTCGTTTGGATTCTCACAGACCAAGTTTTAGCAAGCACGATACCCTACTTGACAAAAGCACTTGAAAGGGGGGTAGAGTTTAGACTTCTAATGCCAACAGATTACTTGCCGTCTATTGATGTGCGAGATTTAGTTAATAATCCTATATTTGAGAAAGCAAGTCGAAACAGAAAATTAGAAAATCGATTTTTAGATGCTGTTGATATCTTTTTGTGTCTTTCCGAAAATGAACTTGGAGCTATGGCATTCCCTCAATTAAAAGGAGGTTTCGACTACACTGGCTTTAGAGCAAAAAATGAACCTGCAATGGAATGGTCAAAGACTGTTTTTACATATTACTGGGAAAAAGCGAAAAAATATGTTCCTGAACAGCTACGGGAATAGATAATGCATTCTCTCTGCGCGCAAAAAGAGGTTTAGTTATTTGTAATGCGCGCATTCATTTGTAATTGTTAGCGCGCGCAAATCGGAGTTCTTATTTTAGAATTCTTATGGGAAGAAGCCCACAAATTGCAACAAGGATGGGACCAATAATAAATCCTGACCAAGAGAATAAACCAGCTAGTCCCAGGGTTACAAATATTATTCTATTTTTTAGCGATAATTTTTTGTCAAAATTAATTGCTTTTTTAATTATAAATAGGCCTAAAATCAAGGGTATAGCGACAAAAATTAGAGTAAACAATGCCCCGTATGTGAAGGTCGCACCTAACGTTGCTATGATCATTTGATGCAGTATCATCATAGCACTACCAACGTAAAGAAGTCCGCCAATTGCTCCTAAGATTTTTAATATTTTGAATTTTAGTAGTCCTTTCCAAACCATTGCGGTAAATCCTATGACTAAAGTTAGTATCATGGGAGTTAGAATTTCAATCATTGATTGTCCTTCCCATTCATGAATGTTGACAACATCAAAGGGAACCATGATCCATTCAGTTAATGTGTATTCTTCTTTGTATCCTACAGCTAATCCATAATTTCCTTCAACTGAGTTTGGTTCAAAAATGGCCATGAAGTAATCTCCGGTTTGATTAAGGGTTAGATCTACATCGATTAGATAGTAGTAGCTTGTAGGGGTGAAGGGTTCATATTCACGTTCTTGGGGTGTTTCTGATTCAAAAATGAGTGCTTCATATCCTTGAGGTTTTTCTAAGTTATCAGGGAAAACATTTTGTGATACAAAGTCTTCAGCCATAATCACCAATTCGGGAGAAAAGTTTTCTTTCAAATCTTTCACATAAAGACTTACTCTTAGTCGTTCCCCAGAGTTTAATTGTAATTTGTAGTAATCAGCTTCATTGTGTAGTTCTCGATACAAAGTCCATGATTTTGTTGGATTTTCAATGTTAAATGCTGTATCCAAACTGTGAATTTCATCCACTCCATTCAGAGGAGTATGAGCCCAAACTTGTGAAAATAGAAAAAAAGCACTTACAGCAACTATGAAAAAATAAAACTTGTTAAATCTTAACAAATTCATCTCTAATAATTTGCATTAAGACACTATAAAATTATTTTGATATTTTTGAAAAGATAATTATTATAATTTAGGTTTTAATAATTTCTTTAAGAGATTGTTTTTATCTAATTTAGCGATCAAAGATTGAAAATGTTAAATCAGCAAACAAAATTTAACTGAATGAATTCTAAAAAATAAACTAGTTTATTTTAGTATAAAAAAAGAA
>JARRMA010000287.1:0-4012 GCA_037386505.1 Candidatus Bathyarchaeota archaeon | reverse complement strand
AACTACTATTACTGTTGGAAAAGTAATATCTGCAAAGAAAAATCGGGTCACACTACAATTAACTCGTCCCGTATGTGCGGAAGATGGGGCAAGAGCCGCAATAAGTAGAAAAATCGCAAGTAGATGGCGCTTAATAGGATACGGAATAATACAAAGTTAAACCGTTGTAATGGGGTGTTCCTTTTTTTGTTTAATCGTGAAACTATTTTTTAATATTTATCTTTGTTGCATTGTTTCTAAATAGAATAAATAAACTGAACATCTGTCTCAGCTTAGAAATGTTTAATAAATCCATTTACGCAAAAGGGGTTAAGTGAATAGAATGCCTAAGAAAGAATTCTCATATCGCGGTCATTCATTAGAGGAATTACAAAGCATGTCAATGGATGAATTCATAAAATTACTTCCATCCCGACAACGTCGCACTTTACTTAGAGGATTAGATCAAGTTCAAAGGACACTTCTTGAGAATATAAGACGATCAAAGAAGGCTTTAAAAGGTAATGAAAAAGTAATCGTCAAAACTCATGCCCGTGACATGATTATTTTACCTGAAATGATAGGTGTAAATCTTCTTATTCATAATGGAAAAGAATTTACAGCTGTTGAAATTGAACCAGAAATGATTGGCCATTATTTAGGAGAATTTGCTATAACAAACAAACCTGTGCGCCATGGATCTCCTGGTATCGGAGCATCAAGATCATCTATGTATGTTCCATTGAAGTAGAAATTTTAGAACCAAAAACTGAAATTTTAATTTAAGAAAACCCATGGACATGGGTTCAACTATTATTTCAAAAGATCTAGTTTATGCTCTATATGTTGGTTCTGATCGTTTCTTTTTCGTTCCAGTTGGAATTTTTGGTAAAGGAATAGGAGGAGGAATATTTAGACTTCTACATAAAATCACTGTCTCTAAAAAAACGACATTTGATATTGATTGAAGAATAATTGGAGGGGGAGGCTGTTTTTCTTTATGACTTTTTAGTATTTTTTCTAGTTCATCCTTAGATCCCATAACATGGCTTATTCCTTTCAAACTAATTTGTGCTACTGCCGGATTATAATTTATAGTGAAGACAAAAGGGACCTCCAACATTTCTTCACTTTTCTTATTTATTCCCACAACGTTAAGATTTGTCCCTATTTGAACAGGTGGAATCATCTTTCCAATTTCCCAGAAATTCTCTGCGGAAATGTTTTTAACGAAAACTTTAACATTAATCATTTTCCAACCCGCTCAAATCTTTATTTCGGGTATTAATAATTTGTCTAATTTATGATTGTTGCTTATACCTAGTCAAACCACAATGACCACAAGTGAACCGATCTCCATGATCTGCCATAAAATATCCTGGACCACATCTTTCACAATTTGGTCGTAGTCGTTTCACAGTTTCCCCTTCAATTTTGTAATAAGAACCGATTCCCATTCTTTTTTTCTTAACTTTCTTTTCTTTCACTTCTTTTTTAGGCATCTATTCAGTCTCCGATTCTTCTTCTGTTTTTTCTGTATCTTGAGTTTTTGATTTTTCAGGAATTTTGTTTCTAGCAATTATATGTTTTGGTTCTACTAATTTAGCCTGTTCAATTGAATTGTACACGTTAGCTTCACCTACGGCTACCATTGTACCCGTTTTTGTTTCAAGATTTTTAACATAAACCAATTGTGGATTTGTTTTTAACAGCGATGCAATTTGTCTGCTGACTTCCGATCGTGTTGGTGTTCCTCCATTTTGGATATGTTCAACACTCAATGTCAATTCCTTTCGTTTTAGTAAAGGATTGTTCTCTTCTGAAATAATATTAACCTTCATTGACACACTTCCGTCGGTTGTTGATTTGATACATCCCTATTACTTTAGCTTTTCGAAGTTTCTTTCATAGAATCAATAATTTTTTGCATCTTTTGTCTGTTTTCTTTATTTACCTTAACTACAACTATTCCAATCATAGGTTGGCCGTAGATTACAAAAGAATTTGTAGGTGCAGATAAAACTGCAACTACAGTTAACAAATCTTCTTCACCATCTATAATAATTTTAGTTAATCCATCTTTTTTAAGTGCTTTTTCAAAAGTAATCCACGATTCTTTTGTAATTGATCCCGGAGGATTTTTGACATGAAGTTCATGATCTGTTAATACATCTATTGGTTGAATGGGTTTTCTCATCGTTTTATTATCAATAATCAAAATATTTGGTGAAAGACCATATTCTATCATCCTTTGTGAAACTATATCTCCTACAGAAATAACTCTTGTAGGTTTTTCTTTCTCAATAAGTTCTTTAAGTTTTAGAATTGTCTGGGCATATGGTCCTTCAATTAATAATCCTTGAGGATTCTTTAATTCTTTACGAAGTGTATCTGTTAGTAGGTCAATAATAATAACTATACCTGAAAAATCGTCACTAAGATTTGATGCACTACAATTAGGACAAATAGATGTGGATCCATATGATATGATTCTACATTCTCTGCATGCTTTGTCTGTCATTATTTTTCTTCTCCTTTTGCTTTGGATGACTCTTTTGTTTCCTCTTCCATTTTATCTAATTTTTCTACATCTTTCTTTATCCATTCAATTTTTCCAAGAAAAGGCTGTCTGGCAGTTACACCTATTTTTCCTGAACCACCACTACGACCTAAAGAAACAGCTGTTATTCGAACTCGTACATGGTCTCCTGTCTGAAGTTTTCTTTTAGTCTCTTTACCCATAAGAACTCCTTGTCGTTCGTCATAGGATATGTAATCATCCATTAATTGTGACACATGCAATAGGGCATCTACAGGTCCAATTCGGACAAAAGCTCCAAATTCTGCAATTTCTACGACTTCTCCTTCAATTACTTCTTGGATCTTTGGATAGAATGTAAGTAACGAGAATTCTACTTTATGAAATGTCGCTCCATCACCAGGGATAATTTTTCCAAATGGATTAACTTTGATCTTAGTAACTGCGATAACATATCCCAGTTCTTCGTCTACCATTCCATCGTACTTTATTTTCAGTTGTTCATAACCTACGTTATCGATATCTTCTCCGAATCTTTCTGGAGGTATCCTTATTGCGTCCTCTAAAGTTACAAGTTTGAACATTTATTTTACTATCCCATTAATGATTTTATAGGAAATCACCGTAATATTTACGGAGAACTTCCGTCTCCAATAAGAAACAACCCCTCATTTATAAGCCTATACTGAACCTTCAAGTTTTAAACGCTTTTTTTGTCTCATATAAATAACTGGTACCCTTTGTTTTCTTAGTTTCTGCCTTAGAGTTTGATCGTTTGTAGCAACTGGGCATTTCCATTCTGTTGATATTCTAACAATAACATCATCAAAAGTCTCATTACAATTCTTTTGGATAGTCACAAATCGACATTTATCAACTAATTTCAAAGCATTATTTGCTTGTTTTTGGGTTTTCAAAGATTTTGATTCGGTTAAACCTTTAAGTTCCTTCACAGTTGAAGAAAGCACTATAGGTATAAATCTTCGATTTAATATTTTAGTTAATTCATCAAAAATGTCTAATTTAAATTGTATTGGAATAAAAAGAAAATTTGCATCTAAAATTATTTTGATTTCAGATTCCATTAAAGAATCCAATTTATTAACTCCATATTTATCTATTATTATCGTACATTATTTTTGATCAACAAATATTCTTAAGTTTATATTTCATATCCAAAATCATCTTCATAGTTCAAGCTATCCTTTTTAAGTAAAGTAAGTAGTAAAAAAGAAAAAGAATATATTCTCTTTAAAATTTTTATGATTAGTTCAATTATTTAATACTTAGCGTCTCTTTCTGCTGCCTTTTCCAGCGCTTCTGGCTGCTATTAATCCGACTTTTTTTCCTGGAGGTGCATTGCGAGATACTGTTGTTACTTTTCGTCCTCCTTTTTTGCTGCTCCCGTAGGGGTGACATGCTGCAATCATTGCAATTCCTCTTGTGCGAGGATATAAATGGCCTTTAGCTTTCATTAAATGAAATTTGTTTCCA
>JARRMA010000286.1:0-3481 GCA_037386505.1 Candidatus Bathyarchaeota archaeon | reverse complement strand
CAATTAATGAAGAAGCAATGCTTCTGGCCGGTTAAAATAAAGGCAATAGAATGTGTGACCAAGAACATTTCCATTGCCTAATTTTTTTATACCTAACTTTTGAAAAAAGAAGAAATCTATAATCTAAAAGCCACTCATTTTTCCCAAATTTTATAAAATTAACTATTGAAAAGTGGAACATTTTGTCTCATTTGGTAATTATCCAAAACATTAGTATTATATCGCAATATTTAATACACATATTATTGTTTAATTAATTATCCAACGCAACTAACAAACGATTTAGTAAACATGGGCGGGGAAATCCCTTGAACAAAAAACGGCTATTAAAAATGACTTTAATCGGAGTTCTTATTTTCCATTTAGTTGCAATTTCTGTTGTTTTTGCAATTCGTCCTCCAGAATTTAAGTCAATTATTAGTAAAAAAACAATAACAATTCAACCCAAAGAACTAACGGTAGTTTCTTTTTACGTGCCCGAAGGTAAGGCATTTGGAATAGAGTTTGAAATAGAAATTTCTCAAGGTAACATATTGTTTTATCCAGAAATTTCTTCACATCATGAAACAAACACGGAAAATATGTTAGAATTTTTAGACAGCCATGATTTTACAATAGAAGAGTTTTTCCATGAAATAGAATCACAAACTTGGAGCACAGTCTTCGGTGAAGAAACATCTGACTTTTTAGTTGACCAAAATTGGGACATATTCTTGTACAACCCAGACTCATATGAAAAACAAGTAGAGATGACCATTTCAAAAATGTGGCATCCATGGTAAAAATTTCAAGTTCTGCTCTTTAGAGAAAAAATTAAAGCTTTTGTTCTAAAAAAAGAAAAAATAAATGTAACTCAAGAAAAATGAAAACATCTGTTAAGTAAAGACAAATGAATGTAAGATTGAAAAAATGCAGGAATAAAAATTTTCTAATAATTATTTCAAGCTTGACAGCAAAGTAGTTGTTATTGGCAGATTTTTTTGCAAGGAGTTGGCCCTTTTAAAAAATAATTCTAATGCTGCTTTTGTATTACCATTAAAACACAAACACATCTTGCTTTGCATGCACATAATGAAGTCTGTTGTATCTAAAACTAGTTGATAAATTTCAACAAATTTTTCAGCAACAACTATTTTTGCAAACTAGTTTGAAGTTGTTGTTTTTGTTGATGTTTAGTTATTGATTTGGAGGTTAAATTTTCAATCACAATGATTTTTTATTTTCTTTTTCTTATAAAAATTATTGCCATCACACCAGTAGTGACAGCAATTACTGCAATTATGATGGCTTCTGTTAGGATTGATGTTGGCTCTCCATTTGAAATTTCAGTGTTTGATGCATCATTTGGTTCCAAACTGTCATCTATTTGTGGAACAGGATAATGCTCATTTTCTTCTATTGCATTTCTGATTTTTTGTGCTAATTCCCAAGTTATATCATCATCCAAAGTTTCTGGTTGAGCACCTTGAGCAAAATTTGGTCCATCTTGGAAATAAAATTGTAGATTAGCCCAATCATCCCAGCCATACAAGACTTCTCCAGGAGGGCTTTCATAGTTCCATTGAGGAAAATTATTCACGTTAACTTTGATGTCTGGTTCAATGGAGCCATCATTATCCCAATCAATTGGCATTAATAATGTAACTTCTAGATTGTGATAATAATCTAAGGAATATCCTGTTTCGTACCAAGGGGTGGAATAAGTTTGTATTTGATTTAGGCCCAATCCATTTAGTTCATCAAGGGCAGTTTCATCCAAAGGTTCTAGCTCTTTTCGTGAGTAATCAAGGGGTCGACTAGCAACGTTCCAGTCAAGTTGAAATAGATAATTCATGATGCTCAAATAATTTGGCTTATAATTTATGTTGTCTTTTCCGCCGTGTTGTAATCCCAAGGTGTGACCTAATTCGTGCATGAAAGTTGCGGCTTGTTCGTCATGAGTTCCTGGATTTGTAGACCAACTGCCCAAGGAGACTAGAAAATCGTTTCCTCCAAGTTCAGCTAGTCCACTAGATGTTGTAGGTGTTAATTGTCCTTCTTCTTGAGTGGAGTATTGATGAATAAACATGCAGTATCTGTGGGTCCATTTTTTTGCAACCAGTATCCATTTTGAATTGGAGTCTGTTCTTTCTGTTTCAGTTCCAAAGGTGGTTTGTTTTATTTGATGAAAGTCTGTAAAGGCTTCAAAAATGTCTCTGTGTATTATTTGGTCCCATCCATTGGTATCTATGTGAAGGGTTATTCCTTTGGTGCCGTCAGGGTTTTTTACACTCTGTGCGGGAGCTTCACTAAAGGCCAATATTGAGCCCATGTAGTCGATTTCAACATATAGGTCTTTGTGAAGGTAATTGGCGTCAGGAAGGACATAGTCTAGCATTCCGTCTTTGTTAAAATCTATTCCGGTTTCTTCCCAATAGTCAGGAATTGCGTCTTTGTCTGTATCTTTGTCGATGGTTACATAACATGTTCCAAAGTCTCCTACTATCCATCGTCCTGAGGTTTGAAAGAAAAGAAAGTTAGCTCCTGGGGGAATGGTTATCCAAAAGCCGTTGTTGAAGGTGTAAGCGTCTGGGTTCCAGGATCCCCCTTGTTGGCTGTTTACCCAATCTCCATATCTTGTGACGCGAAAATCTTCAGGTATGTCATTTTCGATTACGTCTCCTTGTTTCCATTGGTTTGAGTTATCTCCTTCAATGTGGATGTGTCCTCCTAAAGCTGCATCTATTGCTCCTGGAACTCTGTGTAAAGGCCCAACCACTGGCCAGTCAAGGTCTCCGCCTGAACGGTAAACCCAGTTGTCAGTGAGTAGTTCGTCAGTTGAACTAAACAAACCAAAAAGAAAGAATCCCCATGTTATTTTGTTTTGATCGTAAATGCTGGATTTTTGGCTGATCATGATTTTATCTCCAGGATAAAAACCGTTTTCTTGTAGATCAACTATTAGGGGGGCTTGGATGGAGTTGAATTCTTGAGTTCCATCATTGTCGATGTCCCAAGAAAAGCCGATGTCTGCTATTGAATCGTTATTTTTGTCCACAAGGTATCTGGGGTAGCAGTTGATTGTTTGCAGGTATGTTCCGTGGATTGGGACTTCGGCTTCAAAATGTCCAATTGAAGGTGATATTTGGCCTGTGATTGGTTGAATGTTTATGATTGAAAATACAAAAATTGATATTATTAGTATAGGTATGATGCTTCTTTTTTGGATAAAAATGGTTTCCATAGATAATAGTGGGGATTTAAGTTTTTAAAATTAATTATCGTTTTTCAAAGGATTTGAAACAAAAAATGTTGTTGCAAAATTAAGGGACTGCAAAGAATAGGATTAGCTTGAAATATTATAGGCCTAAATTGATTTTGAGTCTGGGGTTTAAATTTAACCCAACACCAAACATCTTCTTCCTCGAAGATAACTACTACTGTACTGACAGTCACGACCACAACCCCTATGTTGACGACATTACTAACAGAAACACCACAC
>JARRMA010000285.1:0-4434 GCA_037386505.1 Candidatus Bathyarchaeota archaeon | reverse complement strand
AGTGAAACAGTAGGTGCAGCAGTCCTAGTAGCGGGATTAGTTCAAAATAGAATTAAAAACTCGACTTTACATGTAGAAGATGTCTACAAAACATTTCAAGATGTGAACAACGATATTCTAAAAATCAGAAATTTTAGAAAATAATCTTAAGAATTTGTCTTTTTATCCAGAACTATCTTTTTTAACTTTTCTTCGGGTGCACCAAGGCAATAAAGAATTCCAGCAAGATTATCTTTGGTTATTACTCCAGATGCAACTTTCTGTAAAACAGCCTTGGGATAAAGAGCAATTCCTAAACCAGAATTTTGAAGCATAAACCGATCATTTGCTCCATCACCAACCGCAACAACCTGCTCCATCAGCAGATTCTCCTTTTCAGCAATCTCTCGCATTAAATCTGCTTTTCGTTCAGCATCAATTATCGGTTCCACAACTTCTCCTGTAAGTTTTTCATCTTGAATAACAAGTCTATTAGCATAAACATAATCGATTCCAAGCTTTTGTTTAATCTTTTCAACAAATTGAGTGAAACCACCTGAAATAAGTGCAATTTTATAACCCAGAGCCTTAAGAGCTATTATTAATTCTTCTGCACCAGGCGTTACATCCAAATTTTCTACTATAGAATCAAGGATTTTTACATCTAATCCTTTTAGAAGACTAACTCTTTCAGTTAATGCTTGTTTAAAGTCTAGTTCTCCATTCATAGCTCTTGAGGTGATTTCGCTGACTTTTCTTCCAACTCCAGCTGCTTTTGCCAATTCATCGATCATTTCTGCGTCAATCAACGTACCATCCACATCAAAGACTATCAATCTTTTTGGTTTTCGAAAAACAGTATCTTTTTGGAAAACAACATCCTGACCTACTTTTTTACATTCTTCACTTAACTTAGTCTTGAAGTCTTCAATTGGAAGTGAAATATCTTTAATATCTATCAAGATCTCCATTGCATTTAATTGTCCATAAGCAGTCATTCGTATTCTTTCGATGTTTGCAGTATTTTCTGAAAGAAATCGCGATATTTTTGCGACAATTCCGACTTGATCTTTTCCTAGAGTAGTTAAAAGTACAAGATTCTTGCCGCTTTTTCGTCGACCAGATGGTAGAGGGTCTAAATTGACATCTAGACCAATATTTTTTCCTAAATTCATTAATTTGCTTCTGAGAGTTTCCATGGATATCAAAATAGCGCAGCAATCTACTATCATAAAAATTGCAAAAAGTCCTCTCATACTGAAGGCTTCGATATCAATTATGTTTCCTTTTGCATTAGTAATTAATTCAGTTATTTCTGTAATCAAACCCGGTTTATCTTTTCCGGTAGCAGTGATAATTACAAAACGCTGGGACATACTACAATTCCTCTCAGAAGAGCATCATTCCGAACCAGCGAATAATTTTGTTCGTCAGTTTATAAATATAGCTTATGATAGATTATCAGGGCTTTTAAATAAGGTCTAGATAATTTTTTAATATAATAAATCTCATTAATTCAATTTACTAATACGGTTAAGATTTAAATTATATTTAATAATTAATAGATTAAAAAATCAAAGAGAATTATTCATGTGGAAAATAAAACAAACCAAACGTACAATTTTTGAAGTTCTCTCTAATCAAATATTAATTATATTAATTTGATAAATCAGAATATTAACCAGTGTCATAGAATGGAATGAACAAACATGGTCACAGAAGTTCTAGCTGAATTATTAAAACTAACCGCACTTGCAGCAATAGCTGTAGCAGCAATATTAATTGTTCTCATTTGGAAAAAGAATCGAACAACAAAAATGTCTTACATACGATATATCATTCAATTATTATCTTTAGCTTCGATATTTTATTTGTTCACTTATACAGTAAGACCCTTACTTTTAGTTGCTGTTATTCTTCTAATGCCAATTATTTTGGGAAGATTTTTTTGCGGTTGGATTTAACCTCCATCAACTTCAAATATTATTATCATTAAAGCACTATTTTTTGCTGGTCCTTTCGAACATTTAGGAATTTTACTTGGTCCAGTTGTGCCAATTATAGTGCCTTGGGAGGGGCCTTTAGAAATAAGTGGAATATATTTTAGTTTTCCATACGTTCAAGATGTAATAAAATACTCTGGTGAAAATTTTGCCAGTATTGCTGCTTTAATCTATTTGATTTTAGTAATTGGTGGATCTTTCTTTATAAGACGTATGTGGTGCCGTTTTTGTCCAACAGGAGCCTCGATAGCTGTATTAAATAAATTAAAAGGGTTCAAATGGACTCCAGTACTCCATATTAATAAAAACGAAACAAAATGCACAAAATGTGGAATTTGTAAAAGAGTGTGCCCATTACAAGTTACTGAAATTTACGACCAGAAGGGAGGAAAAATAATGACATCGATGTGTATGCTTTGTTCCAGATGTGTTGAAATGTGTCCCTATGAAGATTGCTTAAGAATAAAGTTAGGTAACAAAACCATTTTCAAGTCTCGAAACTGGTTGGAACCATCAGAAGTTGATTAATAAAATAATATTGTTTTAGACGGATCATAAAAGCGAAATATTGAATTACCCATCAAGAAATAAGAAGTTACTAGTTACGGTTCATCCGAGTTGAATTGATCTTGGCAACCCAATCAAAAAAACTTAAAATATTTTTATTAGCTGATTTAGTACTTTTGGCTGCTGTAATTCCAGGTTATTTTTACATTGATTCGCAGATTTCAAAACCAGCTGAGTTTCAATTATCAGATTTGATTCTTGACTCTGATTGGATACAAGTCGGAGACCCAATCTATGTGTCAGTTACCGTGACTAACGTTGGTGACCAGAGTGGTAACCGTTCAGTAACATTGACAATTGATGATATTCCCAAAGAAACTAAAACAGCTCAGTTGGAAGGTGGAGAAAAAACAACACTAACATTCATGGCAACAGAAGCAATTGAAGGAAATCACACAGTAATTATTGAAGATTTAGCAGCCAGTTTCATGGTATCTCAGGAAGCTCCAATCAGAAAGGCAGAACTTAGATTAACTAATCTGATAACTAGCCGAAAAGAAACTCAAGTTGGAGATCCAATCACTGTTTCGGTCACTGCAACAAATATAGGTGATGAAACAGGAGAATTTTCATTGGAACTTTTCATAAACAACATTAAAAGAGAAACAAAAACAATTCAATTAAACGGCGATGAAACTAAATCTGTACAATATGAAGTCGTAGAAAACACAGAAGGCAACTACGAGGTCAAAGTAGGAATTTTGAGTACATCATTTAAAGTTACATCTGAAGCGGAAACAGCCAAACCCGCTGAATTCAAATTGACAGATTTGAATATAAATCCCTCCTCTGTTTTATCGGGAGAATCGGTTACAATCTCTGTTAAGGTAACAAATATTGGAGAAGTAACAGGCTCACACACAGTAAACTTAGAGATTGATGGAAATATAAGAGATACAAAAACAGTCACTGTAGGGGGTCAAGCATTTGTAGACGTTGAATTTAAGATTACAGAATCAATTTCAGGTTCACATAATGTCAAAATAGGAGATATGAAAGACTCTTTTAATGTCGAAGATTTGGTTCCTGCATCACCGAACACAAAATTGTATGGTTTGGCGGTAAGTCCTTACGAAGTTTGGGGAGGGGAGACAGTGAATATAAGAGCCAAAGCTGATAATCTAGCAAACGAGTTATCTACACTTCACGTAAGATTTGTTATAAAACATAATGATGTAGCAATTGAAACAGTTACAAAAACATATACAATGCAACCGGGTGAAACTGGGGTCATTGTGGAGTATTCGGTTACAGCTGAGGAAGGACCCACAGAGATAAAGGTAGAAGGCTATAGAGTTGAGTTAATCAATTTAGGGAATCAATATAATACGTTAGTTGGATATTTCCAGATAGCTCCTGATGGTTATCACACAATTTCAATAAATCGTTCTGGAGGGGGATCAACCCCAATGATATTTACTTTTGATGGCGAAACACTTGAATCGCCATGGTCTGCCCTTTTACCTATTGGCAATTACAGTTTAAGTACAGATAGAATTGTTCAACTGCAATACGGTGTAGTAGAATTTGATCATTGGAATGATGGAGTGACAACTGAATCAAGAACGATAAATTTAAACAAACAATTATCGGTACTAGCCAACTACATTGTAATTAGTGGGTATGCATCATGTCCATCCCTATACATATGGAACGGTACAGACTATGTTTACATCACAGAGGTTTCGAACGCTGGATGGTTAGGGTACATTGATTATATCACTGAAGAGGGCAACATTGTGTTCGGAGGAGGCAACCCTTGGGATCATGTCAAACTAGATAAAACACAATGTTGCCCTCTTCAGTGATATAATCAATGTACCCTAACCATCCAGCGTTCGAAACCTCTGTGATGTAAACATAGACTGTACCGTTCCATATGTAT
>JARRMA010000284.1:0-2506 GCA_037386505.1 Candidatus Bathyarchaeota archaeon | reverse complement strand
GGCCTGGACCAAAGAATAAACCCCAAATTCCTGAGAGCTGGAATAGGATATGGCGGTTCATGCTTTCCAAAAGACGTAAGTGCTCTAATAGCTTTTTCAAAACAAGCTGGTTATTCACCAATTTTATTGCAAGATGTTCATGAAATCAATAAAAATCAAGCTAAACATGCAGTTGAAATAGTAAAAAAGAAATTAGGGGGGCTAAATGGAAAAAAGATTGCCATTTTAGGTCTCGCATTCAAACCCGATACAGATGATATGCGAGAAGCTAGATCCATACCAATAATTAATCAACTTTTAGACGAAAATGCAGAAATCATAGCTTATGATCCAGTTGCTAATTTATCTGCTAAAACTATTTTTGGCGAAAAAATAGAATATTCTAACTCTGCTATTGACTGCATAAAAAATACTGATTGTTGTATAATAGTAACTGAATGGAATGAATTCAAACAACTAAAACCCAAAGACTTCAAAGAAAATATGAAACACCCAATATTAATTGACGGACGCAGAATATACAATCCATCTGAGTACCAAAAAAATATACAATTCGAAGCAATAGGATTAGGAACACAAAATTAGTAAAAATTTTAATTATCAAATGTTAATTAAATTCCTAAAAATTTTTAAAAAAGATCCTATAATTCTCTTACTTTATATACTTCTTTCGTAATATATCAGAAAAGGAAATATGGACTATATTTCAAAACTAGAATCAAATATCATAAAATTAGGAGTAAGAAATATGAAGATTCATCCTACATTCTTCGGTGTTAACAAACAAAAAAATGAAAAAAATCTTACTAAAACAAAGATGAGAACTAAACTTATTCCATCAATTTTAATTTCTTTATTATTAATCTCAATAATTCTAACATTTTTTTCTACATCAACATTTGCCCAACATGTAGAGAATGATTTTGAAACAATTCTAACTGATGTACTGGGATTTGAAAATATTGCCCTTTCTACAGCGCAAACATTCCCAGCAGGCAAGTACCAAGCTATACTATACGCAGAATTAGCTGGATATTCCGAAATAAATATTCTTAGTTATTATCCTGTATTAGCTATAAACGATTTGCAAACAATTTTCACTGGACAAGAAGGAGCTGTTTATGGAGGAGATGGATATATCACTCCACCCTATCCATCTAAAATATTTGAGACTGATAGTGATTTTGGATTATCACTTTTAGCATCTGAAGGAAGATTTTATACAGAAATTTGGCTTAATGAAGATTCAGAACAACATTCAAAAATATACGTAAATTCAGACATTCCAAATATGTATCTTATTGGTTTTGAAGACAAACTTGGAGGAGACGACAGAGATTTCAACGATATGGTCTTATCTTTAACACAAATAATATCTCCAAAGATTGTTAGTGTAACAAGAAGTCCGCTGGATCCTAATGAGAATCAAGAAGCAACGATAAGCGCCCAAGTCGTCAAAGGAGAAGCTGAAATAGAATCCGTCATCCTAAGCTATAAACTGGGTTCTTTTGGTTGGACTAATGTAACAATGACTCAAAACGGAGACTCTTATATCGGTACTATACCTGGACAAACCGTTAATACCCAAGTAAGTTACAGAATCTTCGCAACAGATGTAAACGATAACTCAGACATATCAGCACTTGATTCCTATACAATAACAATCCCTAACGAATCGCCAATTGCTATAATGACCTATTCACCTACTGTTACATTTACTGACGAAGTTGTACAATTTGATGCATCAAGTAGCTATGATCCAGACGGTACAATAGCAAGCTATTCTTGGGATTTTGGAGATGGCAACACAGCAACTGGAGCTAATGTGATTCACTCCTATGAAGACAATGGAGAATACTCAATAACTCTAACAGTAACAGATAATGAAGGTTTAGTAAGCGGTAGAACTGGGGTACAAATAGTTAAGAATCGACCTCCAGTAGCAGCTATTTCTGTTTCAGAGCCAATTATGGTAAATCAATCAGTTCTGTTTGATGCAGGTTCTAGCTATGATTCTGATGGAGAACTAATTTCTTATACATGGAGTTTTGGAGATGGAACTGCAATAGAAGGTGCCACAACTACTCATAGCTTTTCAAATGTGGGTGTTTACTCAATAATTTTAGCAGTCGAAGATAATGATGGTGCATCCAACCAGAAAAAACTAACAATATATGTAACTGAAGAACCAATTTCGGGAGAGACCAACAAAAGACCAGTGGCCTCATTTACTGCTTTACCTAAGATAGTAACTGTTGATGAGCTGGTTAGTTTTGATGCTTCTGAAAGTTTTGATTCTGATGGGACAATAGCAAGCTATTCTTGGGATTTTGGAGATGGTAACACAGCAACTGGAGCTATGACAGAAAACACATACAACGAACAAGGAACATATACAGTTATTCTCACAGTAACAGACGATATAGGCGATTCATCAACAACTAGTGTCAATATCACTGTAGAAACCGACTCTGGATTACCATTAATTAATATAATCGGAATAGCA
>JARRMA010000283.1:0-2520 GCA_037386505.1 Candidatus Bathyarchaeota archaeon | reverse complement strand
AAAAAAATGATAAAGATAGAAGAAGGCCAATTTTAAAGTCTCCAAACTTTAAACCATAATCTGTAAGATTTTCTTTTAAAATAAATTTGATAATCAGTACAGACAATAGGAATAGAGTAATGAAATCTCCCAGAAACCAATAGAGATATTCATATAGATTAACATCAGGATTATTTTCTAATGAAGAAAAGAAATTAATACTGAAAAAATTTCTTGATGTGACATACCACGAAATAGTCTGCAGAATTGCAACAGAAAGAAAAATTACAATTACTTTTCTGTCCATTTCTTTAATAATGGCCGCAAGTCGTCGTATTTCTTCTTTGAGAAGCACGATTTTATTCGAATTCATCTATCAATAATAAAATACTAACTCCAAATATATCGGCTTGGATCACATTTCTCAATAATCCTTGAATTTATTCAAAAAACAAAACTTTGAGACTTGACAAAAATTTCCGAGAACATTATTTTAGCACTCCCTAATTAAGAGTGCTAACAAATATAAATAATAAATAAGGAGCTAAATATGGCAAAATTAAAATTAAATCCACTTGCTGACAGGGTTGTGGTTAAAGCTGCAGAAGCAGAAGAAAAAACAAAAGGCGGAATCATACTACCAGATACAGCAAAAGAAAAACCTGTTGAAGGAACTGTTGTTGCCGCTGGACCAGGAAAAGTTTCTGATAACGGAGAACTGATAAAGATGACTATAAAAGTTGGAGATAAAGTTCTTTATGGTAAATACAGTGGTACTGAAGTTACAATCGAAGGCGAAGAATATCTCATCATGCGTGAGAGTGATATCTTTGCAATTATTCCTTAACTAATTAATTCTGAAATCAATAAGAGGTAAATAAATATGGCAAAATTAATTGAATATAACACTGAAGCAAGAAGCGGTTTAAAAACTGGTGTTGATAAACTAGCTAATGCCGTTAAGGTAACTCTCGGTCCAAAAGGACGAAATGTTATTCTAGAGAAAAAATTTGGAGCACCAACAGTAACCAAAGATGGTGTCACAGTAGCTAAAGAAATTGAACTTGAAGATAATGTAGAGAATATGGGTGCGCAGATGGTGCGTGAGGTTGCATCCAAAACTAGTGATGTTGCAGGTGATGGTACAACAACAGCAACGGTATTAGCTCAGGCAATCTACCGTGAAGGATTAAAGAATGTTACCGCAGGCGCTAATCCTATGGATTTAAAAAGAGGAGTTGATATAGCAGTTGATAAAGTTGTTGATTATTTAAAATCTATCAGCAGAGATGTTGAGGGAAGAAATGAAATCGCGCAGGTTGGAGCAATTTCAGCCAACAATGATAAAACCATTGGTGATTTGATTGCTGACGCAATGGAAAAAGTCGGTAAAGATGGAGTAATAACTGTTGAGGAAGCAAAAGGTACCGAAACTTCGTTAGAGGTAGTTGAAGGTATGCAGTTCGATCGTGGATACCTTTCCCCTTATTTTGTTACTGATGCTGAATCAATGGAAGCTGTTCTTGAAGATCCTATGATTCTTATTCATGACAAGAAAATTTCTGCAATGAAGGATCTTTTACCAATACTTGAAAAAGTCGCTCAACAGGGCAAATCAATGTTAATTATTGCTGAAGACTTAGAGGGCGAAGCACTTGCTACACTTGTAGTGAACAAGATTCGTGGTACTTTAAAAATTGCTGCTGTTAAAGCTCCAGGATTTGGTGACAGAAGAAAAGCGATGCTTGAAGACATAGCAACTTTAACAAACGGTACCGTTATCTCTGAAGAGAGAGGCTTCAAATTAGAGAATGCAACCGTATCATATTTAGGAACTGCTAAGAAAGTCGTAATTGATAAAGATAACACAACTATTGTTGAAGGTGCAGGTAAGACTGAAGACATCAAGAAAAGAATAAATGAAATAAAAGCACAGATTGATAAAACAACATCAGATTACGATAAAGAAAAACTACAGGAAAGATTGGCTAAACTATCAGGTGGTGTTGCGGTTCTTAAAATAGGTGCATCCACTGAAGTTGAAATGAAAGAAAAGAAAGCTCGAGTTGAAGATGCGCTTCATGCAACTCGTGCTGCAGTGGAGGAAGGCATAGTTGCTGGTGGTGGGGTTGCTTTAGTTAGAGCAACAAATGTGCTTGAAAAAGTTGAAGGTGAAAATCTGGACCAGACAACTGGAGTTAAGTTAGTACAGAAAGCTCTTGAGGAACCATTGAAACAAATAGTAAATAATGCAGGTCTTGAAGGATCAGTTGTACTTCAGAAGGTTAAAGAAGGAAAAGACGACTTTGGATTTAACGCACAGACTGAGAAATATGAAAACCTAATCAAAGCTGGTGTTATTGATCCAACAAAAGTTACCAGAACAGCATTAGAAAACGCTGCTTCGGTAGCTTCATTATTGGTTACAACTGAAGCAGTTGTTTATGAAAAGAAAGAAAAAGAGCCTGCTATGCCTCCAATGCCAGGCGGCGGTATGGGCGATATGGGTGGAATGTATTAATAGCACATTCAACTCTATTA
>JARRMA010000282.1:0-2531 GCA_037386505.1 Candidatus Bathyarchaeota archaeon | reverse complement strand
TAATGATTCTCTTTCTCCTAGAACAAAAACAAAATCAAGGATTGTCTGGAATTGTTGACCTTTGGCATCCTTAAGAGTGACTAATAAGTCTCTTCGTTTTTTGTCAGTTTGCTTTTCAATTGAATCGATAATTCCATAGGTTCCCATATTTTTTCCGCCTATAATTAATGCGGGGGCACCGACGATCAATTTGTTGTATCCAAGAAGCTCTCTATCAGGAATACTGAGTTTAAGAACATCAAGAGTATTATAAACATCTTTTTCTAAAGTTGCAGCATTAACTGCATCAATTAATAGACTAGTTCCGTCATGAAGATTAAGATCTGTTTTTCCACCTTTTACAATTGTTTTGTCTTCAATTCGATATAATTTAAATTTAGCTTCATTATCATCAATAGGATGAAGAAAAAGACTTTTCGTAGAAGGTAATATACGATAATATTTCTTTGTTTCAGGTACTGAAATAATATCCATTAATCCTACTAGAAAACGTTCATCACGTCTAACTTTTCCATCAACCAAAATTTTACCTTGAGAAATTATGTTCTTAGCCTCTTTTGCTGTTTTTGCAAATCCAAGTATATCTCGAACAACAAGAGCAAGAGGTAATGACCTAGAAAGCGAGTGAGGACCAGGTTTAGGCATAACAGTCCAAACATCTTCCTTTCTATGAATGGGCCATAATTTTGGAGCAGGTTTTCTCTTTAAATGTCCACTTTGACCTTTTCTTCCCAATTCATTCTCCTCCAGTTTTTTCTACTTTTTTTGTTTTTTTCTTCTTTTTTCCCTCTTTCCTTGGGGATTCTTTTTTTGCTTCATTAATTTCTATTACAGAACCTTTTCTTTCTAGGATTTTTTTGCGCCATTTATCATCCAGATTAAGTCTAGTAATCATTACTTTTGAAGGATGAATAGGAACAGGAATCTGTGTTCCATCTACTTTTTCTCGATTTGCACCATCAATAAAAATTAGATATTTTTTTCTATCAATCTGATTAACTTTCCCCTCAGATCCTTTTCGATCTCCACGCATTATCATAACAGTATCGCCTTTTCGAATAGGAGCTGAGTTGGTTCCATGTGAATCCTTTAACTTGGATGAAAGTGGTGCAGAAAATCGTCTATATCTCTCGTTAGGAGATGCTTGATATAATCTCTTTCTTTGTTTTCCCGGTTTTATTGTCTTCAATTTTAGAAACACCTAAACTATTATGCTCCCAGCACTAGCAACTCTAGGCCATTTCTCGGCTGCCTCTTTTGCTATTGGTCCTCTAATTTCAGAACCACGCATTTCTCCTTCTGGAGTCATTATTACTGCGGCATTATCTTCAAATTGAACCCAAAGACCGTCTACACGTCTAAATGGTTTTCTTTGTCGAACCACTACAGCATGAAATATCTTTTTTCTCATTTCAGGGGTACCTTTTCTAACTGAGATAGTTACTAGATCTCCAACAGAAGCAGTTTGAACCCTACACAGTCTACCCTTATAACCTACAACCTGAATAATTCTAATTTCTCGAGCACCAGAGTTATCAGCACATTTTACAATTGAACCGTTTGGTAATCCGCGAGATATCTTCGGTTTTAGACCAACTATACCTTTTGCCATAAATGCTCTTGACTTAGCTCTTGCTGCCATTTGCTCCTTCCTCCAATATTTCGATTACCACAAATGCGACGGTTTTACTTATAGGTCTGCATTCTGCCAATTTCACTTTGTCTCCAGTCTTAATTTCTAAACAAGGAGGACTGTGTGCAGCTACATTACTCCTTCTTCTTTCATATCTTCGGTATTTTGGTACATAATGCAAGTAATCTCGTCGAACGATAACAGTATTTTCCATCTTAGCGCTAACAACTATACCTTCTTGTGAGTGTCCTCTCAAAGAAAGAGTTCCATGAAAAGGACAGTTAGAATCGTTACATGTTTTTTTAGGTTTTTTTGCTGTAAGTGTTGACATCACCATAATCTCCTAAGTCTTTTTTTAATCCGATCCTCAGGTCGTCCAATGATAGTTTTTCCATCTATCTCTATAACTGTTCCATCAAACATTACAAAATTAAAAATAGATATATCTTTGATTACGACCTTTTTTGTATTATTTTGTAATATTGTAAAGGTATTACGGGTTTCATAAATTATTTTTCCAGTTATTCCAACCGAATCATTATTTAGACTTTTAACTACTTTAGATTCAAGTCCAATAAACTCATCTTGAATAATATTTGAATTAAATTTCATCAATTTTTACTCTTGACCTCTTTTAATTTCAGATTCAACTGTAAGTAATCTAGCAATTGTTTTACGAAGTACACGTACTTTAGCTGGATTATCTATAGATCCACCTGCAGCAATCATTGTTTTTAACCTTGCAAGCTCTGTTCTGAACTCAGTTATCTTTTCCTTTCGCTTTTCAGGAGACATTTCTCGAATTTCTTTTAATCTTAAAAGTGCCATTTTATTCTCCTGCCTCATTTTCTTTTTTGGTAGAAGAAGACTCGCTTTTCACATCTTCCTTTTTGGATTT
>JARRMA010000281.1:2914-7736 GCA_037386505.1 Candidatus Bathyarchaeota archaeon | reverse complement strand
GATTTCCGCTCTTCCCCCATAAGCTAATGCTATATTTAAGAATCTTTCATTATACATTTTAGTAGTTTCTTCAACTTCTTGAACTAATTCTTGAATTGAGGATGGTAGAAGGTCTATTCTTCCAATTGCTTTAACACGAATTTCATTTTCATGAATTCTCTCATTTTCTAAAATCGAACTTAATTTTTCCTCAATTAACTTCATGATGGCTTCCACCTCTTTTTTAGGTCGATTGAAATTCTCAGTTGAAAATGCATATAAAGTGATGATTTTTACATTAAGTTCTAGGCACCAATCCATCAAATCGTCAATTTTATCTGCACCATGCCGATGTCCTATCCAAGGAATTAATGCTTTATGTGCTGCCCATCTACGATTTCCATCAAGTATGATAGCCACATGTTCTGGTTTTGTTCCCTTTCCCAGCTGAAATGATAGCCACTTTTCATATATTTTGTATACTCCAAGCAGAGACAGAAAACCTTCAAGCATGATTTTTACCACAAAGTATTAGGCAGTTATTTATTTTCTTACCTACCTTATTGTTTAATTATTAATTTTTACTACGTAAATCTGGCGGTATATAGAATTGATTTTCTATAATAAGGTTTTTAATTTTTCACAATTTGATTTTTAGAAAAATAAATCATCCCATTTTTCTGTATAAATTTTAATCCTTCATTCTATCAGCTTTCTTCAAGATCTTCTAAGGAATCTTCTGCACCTTTCGAGAACCCACTATATCTTCTTCGTAATAATAATACTGTAAAAAATGCTGACACTACTACCGGTATACCTCCGACAATAGCAATAGCTAAGGTACTATAAGGAGTTGTTTTTGGGCTGATTAGAATCTTTGATGCTTCGACGAAAATTACTGATGTCCAACCAACTGCAACAACAATGACAATTGTGCGCCATAACCGAAAATCTCGTTCAAAAAACCAACGAATCGCTCTTCCACTAAGAATTACACATATCCCAATTCCTATAAGATATGTTGAAGCGAACATAAATTCACCCCCTAATCTTGGAATTTCACCAAATGGATCTGCCACATTAGTTGCAGCTTCATATGCTGCTGTTGCACCCAAATATCCTCCAATAAGTATAACTAAAATTCCTGCAATAGCCGAAAATCCTGCTATCTGGACTGTAAATGGAGGAGGAGAATATTCTTTTACCCATTTGATAAAATTATTTGCAGCCCTATCTAATCTAAATCCTCGCAAAACAAGAAATGCTCCAAGGATGACACCTAACGCTGGTATAGCATAGTCTAACCCTTGAGGAATAAATGCTAAAATTCCTAATACAATAAAGAGGATTCCAGGTAATCCTAAAAGCATTCGAGAGTAACGAGGATTCTCTACAAGAATTTTCATGTATCGTGTAAATAGTGCTGCTGTTTCTTCGATATTTTTGCTGTGTTGTATTACTATTCTTCTAACTGATGTAACAGGAACTCTTGATTCAATTAAAGGTAAAACCATCTCATCTGTATAACCGTCAGTTACTAGGATCACATCAGTTGCCTGAAAAACTTTTAGAACTTCAGTAAGTTCTGCTACCAATTGTCTATCAGCTTCTACTCCTTCCAAATCAGAACCTGCTATTGTAGCAACTTCATGCTCTTCCTGTCCTTTTGCATTCTTTTTTAGGTTGTCATAAATTCGGACTGCTTCAAACATGGCATTGGCATCAGCTTCTTCTGGGTCTCTAAGGGCTAAACTGGCTGCAGAGTTTACATTTTCTTTTCTTCCAATTACTGGAGTGTTTATGCCTGCTTTCATGCCAAGATCGTCATCCCTATCGACACATAGAACCAGAATACGTTCTACTTTGGATGATGTAGGCATGAACGCTCTCCTTATGTTACCTTCTTATTAAGAGGCACAAATTAATCTTATCTTTATTTTTTCTATTCAATATTTTAATAATTTCTTTCCCAAGTTATCTAAATTAGATCAAACCTTTTTCAGCTAAAACCTGAAATTCTTCCCAAACAAGTTTCTCTCCTCGTTTTAGTTTCATTAAAGCCCTATCCTCAAGTTCTTTCTTAAGTTCTGTTTGACGTTCAGCTAATTTTTTATCAGCATTTAGTTTCAATTCATTTTCAATTTCTTTTATCTTTTCTATTAATTCCACACATTTCTGATGATGTTGTTGAGCTTGCTGCCTGGCTTCAACATATTTTTGATGTGCAGTATCAGCTTCAACCTGAAGTTCACGAGCATTATCCAATATTGAAATCATTTGAGAATGAAATTTTTGGCTCTGCTCAGCTATTTCGGCTAATTTTTCATGAATTGTTCTAGCTTCGTTTCCAAAACTTCTTTGTTCTGTTTTTAGGACAAAAAGTCTATCTTTTTCTTTTTGAATTTGTTTTTGAGTAACTAGCTGTATTTCGAGTTGTCGAACTCGATTAACTAATTCTTGTTCTTCCTTTAGGGGAAGCGAGTTGGTTTGAATTGTCCAATCTATCTTTTTTATTTGTTCATAAATTTTATTTTGTAGGTCCGAAATTTTTTCGTGTGTTTCTTTGTTTTTATTTCTTAATTGATCTCGTATGTTTTTTAATTCCTGGACTTGTTTATTCAAATTATCTCGTTTTTCTTTTATTTTTGAAGCATCTTTCCTAAGATCTTTAACTTTTTCGTGAAGTTTATTTCTTTTATCAGCCCACTTTTTTGCCTGTAAATTTAAATTGTTTCTTTCTTCCTTAAGCAAAATTAGTTCTTGGTTAAGATCTTCGATTTGACTAGGAGTATGTTCTTGTATTTTTTTCACTTCCAAGTTCAGATTTTGTTACTATCTAATTATCTAATCTTTAAGGTGGGATGGATCATGATGATATTACTAAAATAAGAGGTTTATTCCAATATGATTCTTGCATCAACAGTTTTAGCTCCTTTCGAATATACCATTACTGGATTTAAGTCAAGTTCTTTGATGTTTTGGTTTTCTATAACTAATCTTGATGTATTTAGTAAGATTTCTATTATTGCATCTATATCTCGTGGTGATTGTCCCCGATAACCTTTTAGGATTGGATAAGCCTTTATTTCAGTAATCATTTCTTGAGCATCTTCTTTATTAATTGGGGCAATTCGAAATGATACATCTTTCATTACTTCTACAAAGGTTCCACCGAGACCAAACATTATTGTTGGACCAAATTGGGGATCTTTAATTCCTCCAATTATGATTTCTGTTGAAGGAGGTGCCATTTCCTGAACTAATATTCCTTCAATTTTTGCACTTGGTTTATGGATTTTTACATTTTCTATAATTTGATTATAACCTGTGATAGCTTCCTCTTCATTATCGATATCAAGAACCACACCCCCTACATCAATTTTATGAAGAACATCTGGAGAAATAATTTTAAGAACAACTGGATAACCTATTTCTTTAGAATAAATAATTGCTTCCTCTGCTGAATTCGCTATTCGCATTTCAGTTATTGGTATTCCATACTCTTTGCACACTGTTTTTGCTTCTTGTTCTAATAGAAAGCTACGTTCTTGTGAACTGACTTTTTCGAATATTTTGAATACTTTTACCGACAATATCAACAACCTTTTTTCTTGGCTGCAGTCATTTAGGTAAGTTTTTCCCCTTTCTAACTCTTTCGCCTTAACCTCACTTTTTAGTTATTTCCAAAAAGCCGTTGGTTCTAAATTCTTTATTAGTATCAGAATTTTAATTGATTGGATAGAACGAGATAGGAAAGCAATAAATTACTTGTGACTAAAATGGATATTCATAATCGCTAGACGGTGATTTCCAACGAAATACAAGAATACTTTGTTATTATTGGCTATTTTCAGTTTTGCATTTTTATTTAGGGTAGCGGTTATTCTGCATAATGAGTATCCACCAAGTTCTGATATAGGATTACATGGTAGTATAATAAACTTAATTCTTGATGAGGAGACTCTTCCTACTTGGAATCCTTACCACATGGGTGGTCAACTTCTTCCAACACCTCCGGGATTCCATTTTTTTGTATCTATTTTAATCCTTTTTTCAGGAATTCCTCTTCTTTTTGCACAGGTTATTACTGCAGCATTTTTTAGTTCATTTACAGTTTTTACTGCATATCTTGTTTCCAAAAGAATTTGGGGCAAAAATATTGCAGGAATTTTAGCTTCTTTTTTCGCAGCAATTTCAGCTTTGAGTCTCGAAATGATAAGTTGGGGTGGCTACACCAACATTGTGTCTCTTGGATTGATTGTTACAATAATGTATCTATTTCTAAGAGACATAAAACGATCAAATATTGTTAACCTAATGATTGGAACAATTCTCTTTGGAAGTCTGATATTAACTCATACATTCAGTCTTTTTATTCTATTTCCAGTTTTGATTTTATATTTTGTTTTCTTATTATTTGGAAAAGCTTGGAAGCTAAAGAATATTGATTTAATAAAAAAATTTCGTTTTTTTATAATTTCCGGATTATTAGGAGTTTTGATAATTTCTCCATGGCTTCTGAGGGTCTTTGGTTTTTATCTTGGGGCTTCCTCTGAAGGATCATTCTTAGGTGGAGTTCCCGATAACAGAAATTTGATTCTTGCGAATCGTACTGTGGATAGTACAATTTTGGGTCTATTTATTGCACTTATTCCCGCATTTTTCCTTTTTAAAACCTTCCGAAAAAAGTATTCTGATAGTACTAGTCTGCTTCTTGTGTCATGGTTTGTTGTACCATTGGTTTTGACTCATGCATATGTTTTTGGAGTATTTGTGGACTATTCAAGATTTATGTATTTTATTGATTTTCCAGGAATTATCATAATATCAGGAGGTTTATTTT
>JARRMA010000281.1:0-2891 GCA_037386505.1 Candidatus Bathyarchaeota archaeon | reverse complement strand
AGTTTTTACATTAATTTTCATTATTTTTATTACGGTTACTCCGTGGGCCATTCTTCCTAACGATGCACAAGAAAGAGCTGACTTTTACACAACAATCCAACAACCTGAATACACAACCATTGAGTGGATCAGAAATAAAACACCTGATTCGGCTGTACTCGTTGCTGACCATCTTTATGGCTGGTGGCTTTCTGGAATCAGCAAACGGGCTACTCTTAGCGCCGCTGGTTTGGAATTCCTTTTATATGCTCAAGAGATGGAAGTTGCTAGAGATGCCCAATTTCTCCTTGATACAGATTATTACTTCGAAAATGGTATGGTCCAAATTAGAGAAGATGGACCATATCTATCAAGACATAATCCACTTTTTAGTATAGAAACTTCAAGTGGAGAAGCCGTTCCAGTTTTTTATTTTAAAGATAATGAGACCCTATTTGAGTATGAAACTATTGATTATAAAACTGTAACTACTGGTGCAACTGAAAATAAAATTGTAACAATTCCAAACATAATCAATAACACTGGTACCTTAACTTTGTCAGAAATGAAAATTGTTGAAACCTCTATAACTAGAGATGAACAATTAAATCTTACAGTAATGACTACCACTCGCGAAAACCCATTTCTTAATGTCAAGAAAATATTAATTGTTTATCAGGGAATAAGATCTGTTGATTTATATTATGAAATAACTGCGAATAATAATACAAACTTATCAACAGCAAAATTTAGAGTTTTCGTTCCATCTTTTGCAAATTTGACACAAATAAATACGAACTCAACATCAATACTTAGATATTATAATCAGTATTCGAAAGTAGCTGGCTATATAACTACCAAAAATGCATCTAATACTATGCAAAATATCGCGAACTTTGCTGAAATTCAATATAAAATGTCAAATGAAAATTTTAAAAAATAAAAAATATGATGTTACTCATATAGTGTGTAGGGATCCGAGGGTATATTCAAAATTCTCTCAAGATCCATTACTTCAGTTCGTATTTGATAGTGGAAAAGTCGCTGTCTTTCAAGTTAAAAAATAAAATTAATCTTCTGTAAATTATTGCTGATTTTTTGTATGGACCATGGCAATAGTTTCTATTATTTCTTGCAACTCGTTTAACGTTATATGTTTTATTGGGTCCAGCAATTTTTCACCTTGTAACTATTAATTGCTTCGCTGAATTTAGTTCCATGGATTAGAACAGAGTGTTCGAATCTTTGAACAGTCTATTTAACGATTTTTTATGATTTAATACTGTTTTTTGGATAACTTGAGAAGGATTTTGGAAACCAATCTTTTTCTTTTCAGATTTATTTGTAATATGCCCGTTTCCATACACTCTATACAAATGTTGAATTCAGAGGTTATGTTGTCATGGAAAACAAATTTACATGGATATACTGCTTTCACTTCGTCACCACAACAATCGCAAAATAGATGTTTCATGCCTTCTACCTTAAGAAGTAAGATAAGCTAAAAAGCTTAAAAGGTAAGTTTCTGCTTTTATCATATTAATAACTTCGGAGTATTATTAAATTTGATCTATGCTTAATGTAATTTGACAACAAACTTTTTTATTGTACTTTCTTTTGAAAAATTATAATTATCTAAAAACATTGTTTCCCATAACTTTAGACCAACAGGAGACATGGAAATAAAAATTTAATGCTGGTTAAATCTGGATGTTTTTATATTTTAAATCAGTAATTTTATATTCAATACATTCTGCCAAATTGGAGGATAATTAGTGCGAAAAGTAAAGTTATCTACCATTGAACTTTTTTTCGTTCTAATTGCTATTATTATCCTCTTCATTGTTACGATTCAGCAGCTATCTACTGCTGGAATTCTTCCAGGAAATGATCCTGCAGTTCATTTAGCAAAAGCAAGAATCATTGTAATGGACGAAAAAGTTAGTTATAGCGAAATTGCTTGGTATCCTCCACTTTTTCATACAATTATAGCAATTATACAGATATTTTCAGGAACACTTGATGTAGTTGCATCTGCGTTCATTCTAAAATTGCTGATTGCAACTTTAAATGTGCTACTTATGTTGTCTACCTATTTATTTTGTAGAAAAATTTTTGGTATGGGTGTTGCAGTCGTTTCGGTAGTTTTCACGATTCTTTCAGTTCCGCTTTTTGAAATGATATTTTGGGGAGGTTATGCAAATTTCATGGGTTTAGCATATATTGCTTTTGTCTTCTATATACTGAATAAAAATCTGGGGGTTATAGTCAAAAATCTTATACTATTTTTAGGTGCCTTCACTCTCGTTTTATCCCATCAACTTACTGCATTTGTTTTTATCTTGTTTTTTATTCCTGTGTTTTTAATTAGTGCAATTGGATCAAAAAAGCGCTTCATAGCTTTTGTTGCAGTGATTGTGGGTGGTGGGTTAGCTTTATTGGTGTGGTATGCAAGAATTCTAATTGAATATGCAGATATAATAATTGATTATATATTTTTTGCAATGGGTGAAAATGTTTATCATATTCCAGCTGTTAGCTTCAGTGCCTTAATTAAAATCTTTGGTGTAACGTTGATTCTTGGTTTAATTGGAATTCCTCTAGTTTTGATTATTTTGAAGGTTAATAAAAAGTTAAAAGATTCAATACAAATTTTTTTCTGGTTAGCTGTTCCTTTTCTTTTGGCTGAGTCATACCTTTTTGGAATTCATTTACCTTATCATCGTTTCATATATTTTCTTGCTACTCCTCTGGCAATTTTATCGGCTGTGTCAATTTTCTATATTCTGAAAGTGTTGATTAGGTAAATGAATTCCAAAAAGGTATGACTCAGCCAAAAGAAAAGGAACAGCTAACCAGAAAAAAATTTGTATTGAATCTTTTAACTTTTTATTAACCTTCAAAATAATCAA
>JARRMA010000280.1:0-5428 GCA_037386505.1 Candidatus Bathyarchaeota archaeon | reverse complement strand
TCAAACTATTTCTCAGCTTTGATGGATGCAACTTTGATTTCTTTTGCATCAGCCGCAATCGCAACTTACATAGCAGCATGTATAGCAATTCCAACAGTTTTTTTGATAGTGCGTTCTAGGTTTGGGAGTATTCTAAGAGCTTTTCTTAGAGTTCCATTAATTGTTCCTACATCTGCTCTTGGTCTATCAATTTTACTTTTATGGGGTCCAGGAGGAATGCAGCTTGCAGATCCTGGAATTTGGTTGATAATTTTAACTCATATTGTGTTTTCTGTTCCGGTAATAGTAGAGCCAACTCTTGCTACTTTTGAAGGGTCTGATATTCCTTTATACGAAGATGCATCTGTTACACTAGGCGCTAATTCTTATAATACTGTAGAATCGATTTCTCTTCCTCTTTTAAAAAGGGGAATCTTGACTGGGGTTATCTTGTCTTTCACACGATCCTTGGGTGAAACAGGAGCAACTTTTCTAGTAATGGGTAGTGATGTTACGATTCCTCCGTTAGTTGTTAACATGGTGGAATCTCTTGCGATACCCGCCGCGCTTTTTGCGTCAACTTACTTGATAGCACTAGCATTTATTCTTCTTATAATTTTCAGAAAGGTGACTACTAGATGATACAAAATAAAAAATTTAACAAAATTAATAATTGGGTGAGTTAAAATGCCCGAGGTAAAACTGAAAAACGTTGTTAAAACCTTCGATAAAGGACGGATAGTTGCTGTTGATCATGTCAACTTAACTGTTAAAGATAAAGAATATTTGACGCTTCTGGGGCCAAGTGGATGTGGAAAAACAACTACTTTGCGTATGATAGCTGGTTTGGAGTTGCCAACTGAGGGAGAAATTTCAATTGGCGAACGTTTAGTGTCGAACCTTCCGCCCGAATATAGAGATATCGGTTATGTATTTCAGGAATATGCATTGTTTCCACATATGGATGTTTGGAATAACGTAACTTATGGACCGCGTGTTAAAGGGTGGGAAGAAGATAAAAGTAATAAAATTGGTCGTGAAATGTTGGAGTTAGTCAGGCTTTTTGAGCGTACTGATGCATTTCCCGCTGAATTGAGTGGAGGAATGCGGCAAAGAGTTGCTTTAGCTAGAGCATTAGCGTCTGGTTCTAAACTTCTATTGTTAGATGAACCCCTTGGTGCTTTGGATGCAAGAATAAGAACAGACTTGAGGTATGAAATTAGAAAACTTGTAAAAGACTTAGGTTTAACTGCTATTCATGTTACTCATGATCAAGCTGAAGCTATGGCGATTTCAGACAGAATTGCCGTTATGAGAAAAGGAAAAATTCTACAAGTCGGTACTCCTCAAGAGTTGTATCTGAAACCTCAACACATTTTTGTTGCAAATTTTGTTGGAGAATCAAATTTCTTAGAAGGTGTTGCAAATTTTGTTGGTGAATCAAATTTCTTGGAGGGTTATGTAACAGAAAATATTGAACATGAACTTACTGTTGAGCTCCGTGGAGGTATTTTTGTCAATTCAATTAACGAAGATCATAAGAAAGGAGAAAAAGTTGTTGTAGGTGTAAGACCAGAAGTATTGTCTATTGTTAAAGGATCAAGAAAAGGAATGAATTTGATAGGTGGCAGCATTGAAGGTTTTAGATTTGAAGGTAACAATGTTCGATACGAAATTAGACTTGATAATGATGATATGGTAGTGGTTGTACGTCCTGCATTGATGGGTGAATGGTTTAAAGTAGGGGAAAAAGTGACTGTAGGTTTCCCTATGGAGAAAAGTTTTGTTTTCTCATATCCAGATGGAGGTTTAAGAAAAGAGCTAGCTCTGGAGTGATAAGACGTAAAAGACTTAAGCACTGAATTACAAATTAATTATTGATATAGTATATCTTAATGTTTAAGGGTGAAAATTATGGAGAGATGGTTTGCCAATAGAAGAAAATCTAAGTTATTTGAAATGGCTGATCGGCAGATGACATTAGCTATCGATACAGTATTAGAATTACAAAAATCTATCAATGCTGCATCAAAAAGCAATAAGGAAAATGCGAAATCATCTTTCGAAAAATTATCTTCTATCGAACATGAAATTGATGAATTAAGAAGAATGATTTTTGAAGAACTTACAAGGGGAAGTCTTAGATCAAAAGATCGTGAAGACATCATGCACCTCGTTAAAAGGTTAGATCAAAGTGGACCAACATTACTTGACGTCAAAAGCGATGTTACTTGAATATTCTAAAGAAACTGATGCTGCAACAATACTCCTTCTCAAAGATCTTATTGAAGAAATGGAACATGTAGCCGATGCTTGCGATGATACAGCTGATTACGTTAGAATTTTAACAGTTTCCAGAGAATCGCCTTAGTTTTCTTTCTTATTCATAACAAAATAAGTCATTTCAACGATTTTCAGATGAATTTTTTATAAACGATTAGAAATGAATCCTACTATTCCTTTTTCCTTTATCTGATCTTAGATTTTTAAGATTATTTTTGCAACAAAAATTCTATTAGCCAAAACTCCTTATTGATTTAACTACAATAGGATATTCTAAAGAGGCAGATTGGTTTGTCTGAAACGACTTTAAGAGTGTCAAAAATCAAGGATGGCACTGTTATTGATCACATTACTGCTGGGCATGCTTTGGATGTTTTAAGAATTTTGGGTATTACTGGGCATGTTAATGGAGTTGTGACTGTTGGAATAAATGTCCCCAGCAAAACTTTAGGATTTAAAGATATGGTAAAAATTGAGGGAAGAGAACTTAAATCCGAGGAAGTAGACAAGATTGCTTTATTGGCTCCCCACGCTAGTATAAACATTATCAGAGATTACAAAGTTATAGACAAACAGTTGGTCAAATTACCCAACATGATATTAGAAACTGTTAAATGTGCAAATCCTGCTTGTGTGTCAAATAGCAAAGAACCTGTAAAATCTAAATTCTATGTAGAATCTGAAGAGCCTCTTCGTTTAAGGTGCCACTATTGTGGTCATATAATGGAAAAACAGGACATTCCAAAATTATTTCGACCTTCTTAAAAAGAATCAAGTTAATTTTGATTTTCATTTTCGTATGAATTTTTGCTTCACAAATGTTATCATACTTAAAATGTTGAATTATTTTGGGTCTAATTGTTGATATCAACCAGAGCGGAATTACAGTATTTGCTTCATAGGGCTTGGGAGATTGAAAAGAAATTCGAATCCCTTTTAGCTTGGAAAAGTTTTATCTCAACTGATTCGAATTATCGGTCAATAATTCTAACCTTAGCTAGAGAATCATATCAACATCGATTAAATTTGGAAAAATTACTGAAAAAGCTTGGTCTAGAAGCACCTACAAATGAAATTCCTAAACCCGATTTTGATTTGAATGGTTTGCTCCATTCTGAGATTCTTCAAAAAATTGTCAACTATGATGAAATGGCAAAAGAGTTGTATACCCAAATTTTGGAAAACACAGACCCTCACGTTATTTCAATTTTGATTGATGGATCTGACGCATTCTTTAATCGGCAACTTAGACAAATGATTGAAGATGAGACTAGACATATAGGTCTAGTTAAAAAAATGACAGGTAAGATTGAAAGAATTCAATAGGTTTCTTTGCTTTATTTGCTTTTCTGAGTACTAGCTCCTCGTCTTTTATTACCTATTAGTAATGTTTATATATGGAGATATATGATTATTACTTCACGGTAATATGTTAGGTGAGTTTTATGGGCTTAAAATTACAACTAGTTCGGGATGGCAAAACAATTCTAGAAATTCCTCTAAATCCTACTGATTGGCCAAAGGAAAAACTTGAAACAGAATTTGAAGCCTTTGAAGAAGATTTCCAGAAAATCTCTAACATGTTCGACGCTTTATCAAACCACACTCGACTAAAAATGATGCGAAGATTAGTAGAGGAAGAAGATAGCACAATGACCTTTGCAAACTTCATGAAAGATTTAGATTTAAATCCAAAAACAGTTTGGGAAAACTCACGAAAACTTAGCGACGGAGGATTCTTAACAAAAACAAGTAGAGGAACCTATCATTGTTCAGAATTTGGGCAATCAGCTTTCTTAACAATGAGCCTCGTTCTACGTCGCTTGTTAGAACATTTTGAAGAAATGGAAGATTATAGGAGGTGAAAGACACTGTCAGAAGATTCATGGTCAAGATGGTTTAAGAGAAATTCATTCTTTGGAGATGGACTTGACATTAACGAAAAATTCAAACAAATTCAAGAGATATTTGCAAAAGAATTCGAAGAATTATCAAAAAGAACATCCACAAATCCAATTAGAGGCGAGACATTACCTGATGGAACTACATTAAGAAGTTTTGGTCCATATGTTTATGGCTATAGTATGATTGTAGGACCTGATGGAAAACCAAAAGTAACCAAATTTGGAAACATACCCAAAGAAAATCTACTTGAAAAACCACAACAGGAAACTAAACAAGAAAGAGAACCTTTAACAGATATTGTTGAAACTGATGACACCGTAAAAGTAATTGTTGAGTTACACGGTGTCGAAAAAGAAAACATCAAACTCTCTGGCACTGAAGATAAATTAACAATATCCGTAGACATTCCTGAACGAAAATACTTTAAAGAAATTGAACTTCCCGCCAAAGTAAAAATTGGAAAAGCAACATCTCATTATAAAAACGGAGTTCTCGACATCACAAAAAGAAATTGAACTTCCCGCCAAAGTAAAAATTGGAAAAGCAACATCTCATTATAAAAACGGAGTTCTCGACATCACAATACCAAAAAACAAGAAAAAGAAAACAAAAAGAAAATCTATTAAAATAGAATAGAAACCTAAAAAAAGGGAAATTTTTTATCCCTTTTCTATTTTTAAAAACAGATCAATCCCATTAAAAGATTATATCAGACCTAAAAAATGAAAAATAAAACTTCAAATGTGCTATTCTACAATATTAAAAAGCAGATACCTTTAAATCGTCAAATTTAAACCTATAAACGATACAAAACGGAAGTTTACGAGAGGATTCATATGAGCGAAATGGCCACCAAAATTCTAGAAGAGAGCCTTGGAAAAATAGTACTTGTCAGATTAAGAGGAGGAAAGAAGCTAAGAGGTAAACTCAAAGGCTTTGATCAGCACCTCAATTTAGTCTTAGAAGAAACAGATGACACAACAGACATATCAAATGTAAAAAGTTTAGGATCTATCATTGTCCGCGGTGACAATGTAGTAATAATTTCTCCCCCTCCTAGGTGATATAATTGGGAAAAGTAAGCAAAGGAACATCATCCTTTGGAAAACGTGCCCACAAAACTCTTCACATTAAATGTAGAAGATGCGGAAGAAGATCTTATCATGTAACCGAAAAACGCTGCTCAGCATGCGGTTATGGGCAATCCACAAAAATAAGAAAATATTCTTGGCAGACTAAAACCTTGAACGGATCAAGATTA
>JARRMA010000279.1:0-5650 GCA_037386505.1 Candidatus Bathyarchaeota archaeon | reverse complement strand
GTTGAACCGTCAGGTTTTGTTACTGTTACTGTTAATCCTTCCCAACCATATTGTGTTGCTGAAAGAAAATCAGTTATACCAATATGAAGTAGAACTTCTTGATTAACTCCTATTGGATTCGGAGTTGCACCGATGTATGCATATGTTTGTTTTACTATGTCTGGTTCTTGAGCTGTTACATTAGGAAGTGTAATTAGTACTGTAGATATGATCATGATTAATAGAGTTAATATTGTCATAATTGTTGTTTTTATGTTGAGTTTTTTCATTTTTTCATTCCTTTTTATTATTTAGAAAATTCCGATATTTAGAAGGTAATATAAAAGATTTTTGTCATCTTTGGAAATATTACAATTTTTTTATTAAATATTTGAAATAAAGTACCATTGTAACAATGGGTTTGTTGCGATAAATTGTTAAAAATTTTATTTTATTTTGTAAAATTTAGCATCGTATTAAGTATTTCAGATATACGCGAATATTTAAAAATTTGTACAATATTTTATAATTTTGAGCGAAATAAAAGTTGAAGCTTGATTCAATAGACTTATTCATAATAAAATCTTTATTACAAGATGCAAGAACTCCTCTCGCTAAAATTGCAAGAAAATTAGGAGAACCTACTTCAAAAATTCATTATCGCTTAAACAAGATGCACAAAGAGGGTATAATTAAAGGATTCACCATATATTCAAATCCTTCTCTAGGCGATGAACAAACACATGCATTAAGTGTCCGAGCCAAAGTTGTATCATCTCAAATGGAAGAAGTAATTGACTACCTAAACAATTTTGCACTGTATAACAGATCAATAAAACATACCCTAATTCCCTATGTTTGGCCATGTGCCGGTTATTACAATCTGGGGATCTATGTTTTTACAGATACTGCAATTGGGATGTCATCAATAATTCAGTTGTTAAAAAGACATCAGGGAATAATTGATGTAAAAGTTGGAGTTGTCCTTAATGAGCAATGGTTTTTTAAATCTACTTTTTTTGAGCAGCTCCAAAAAAAGGTGAAAAATAGTGGATGAATTAGACACAAAAATATTGAGGATTCTATTAGAAAATGCTAGAACTCCTTTTAGCACAATTGGAAAGAAGTTAGGTGTATCAAAAGATCTTGTTAAGCGAAGATATAATCGTTTAAAGGAAAGAAATGAAAATCTTAAATCTACAGTGGTTTTGGATTTTGAAAAGATTGGGTTTAAATTAATTATTGGTTTTTCAATTAAAGTCTTAAATGAATCAGATGTTCCTAAAGTTAAAGCTGAACTTGTCAAGTGTCCTAATATAGGTTATTTGTCAGAGCAAGTTGGAGACTTTGATTTCTATCTTGATGTATATTTAGCAGATATAAATGAAATATGCATAATTATGGAGTATTTGAGACAAATAGATGGAATAGAGTCATTAAATCCATGGTTTTTTAGGTTAAATCCAAATGAAAAAATACCATCCCTTAATGAGCTAATATTCTACTCAATAAAATAGAAGTTATTAAAAAAATTATTCAATTTATTGATTTTAAGTTGTAAAATTCTTCCAACAAATATGAATCTCATAAAATATTTCTACGAATCTTAAAGTTTGAAGCAGTAGTGACCGACAAAAAAATCTGGGATCCAACTACTTCCAGAATCCTCGTTCAATAGAAAAAAACTAAAGGCATCTGCTGTTTATTGGGTTCTGGGGATAAAAATGAGAATTATTTCAATTGAGAACAATAATTCTAGTTCATTTAAGGATGGAAACAGGAAAAATAAAGTCATTTCAATATTAGTTATTATTTTTCTTGCTAGTGCACTTTTGTTGGGAATAATTAACTATACTATGATTCAGGGATTAAATGAAGATCTTAAGAGTACAAAAATGGAATCAGCGAACGGGATTAATAGTATAAATGAGGACATTGCTTTAGTTAACAGCGCTGTTGCAGAAGTAGCTGATTCTACCCGGATTCTAAATGAAATGATGACTGTTCTACAAGAACAGCAAGCAATTACGGTCTATGAAGATTATGATTTTCTTGTGTATTCTAAAATTGTTGATGGATCTCTAATGGTGTATGTTAAGTCAGGTTCAACTGGCGGTATTGAGTTAGAGGAAACAAACTTTTCAAACGCACTTGAATATGCACTTGATGAAGGCAAGATAGTAGTTTTGGCTCCAGGAAGTTATGAATTAGATTCAAATGTATCAGTATTTAACAAATCGAATATGACTTTAGATGGCAAGGGTTCAACTATCACTTCTAACGGTTACCTTGTTTCTTTTGCAGGAAATAGTTATGAAAATAATAGCAATATTCTCATTAGAAATTTATTTGTTGATAATGGGGGTTTTAGGCTTAGACAATTTTCCCAAAAAATATTCTAACAGGTATCACTGTAAAGGCTCATATAGGAAATGGTACTTCATCTTTTGAGAATACAGAACTTTCTAGATGCTTTTTTAACCTAAACAGAGACAACGCAGTGGCAATATTTGTTGAAAAAGATGCATATCTTTCAAATGGCCTATGGAGCAATGTTAGGATTTGGATGCATGCAAATGAAACACAATCTCAAACAGGTCTCAAGTTAGAAGGTGCAATGGAAAACACTGTATTAAATAATGTAGTTTTTGAAAGTTTTGGAAATGGAACAATTTATGGGATTTCTCTTGGAAAAAATTCAACATATTATCCAGGTGGAGAAGGACCAACCTTTCTGTGGGAACCCCCGGCTGGATTTTTGAATTGGATATATAATCCCGAGGGTGTTTGGATTCCTGGATTGTTTAAGAAAAACATTTCATATAATTTTACTAATACAAACGACACAGAAACAGAGATACATATGTCCCCTCTTAGAATCAATAATTTCCAACCCTTCATTAATATTTCAAATTTAAATCAGGGAGAAGAAGTGACTGTCATAATAACTCTCAACTTTATTGATTCAACAAACACGTCGTATAAGTTGCCTCCCTTTTTAGAAGACCAGGAATATTGGTTAACTGCAAAAGATTTGTTTAGATTATATCCAGCGAACCGTTCAAATGAATTATGGAATATCGTATTCACCGTAGAAACTACTCAACAAAATCCATATCCAAACGTTCACGTCGGAGTTTATGGTCGCGCAGAATAATAAACAGAAGTTGATAAACACCCTTATGCAGCTGCTGATCAACAACTTCCAATTCTTTTTCTAGTAGTCGGTATTAAGTTAATGTGAGGTTTTGGGTTGATTGTAGATTCTCATGTGCATATCGGAGGGCCACCATCTGAAGCAGAACCAGAGATGTTTTCGAAACTTATGAAGAAGCATAATATCGACAAAGCTATAGTGTTTAGATATTTCTATGATAAGCCTACTTTGATGGGAAACAGATACATCAGTGGTGTAGTTGCTGATTTTCCAGAATTTTTTGTTGGTTTTGCTTGGATCAATCCAAATGAGAAGTCTGCAGTAAAGGAGTTAAGAGTCGCAGTTAATGAATTGCAGCTTAACGGTTTAAAGTTGCATCTTGAAATGCATCCCGTTCCTCTTTCTTTGCTTAGAGAAATCTTTAGAGAAGCACAAAACCTCTGTATTCCATTAATTATTCATTTGGGAGATGATTTTAAAAGTATAGATACTCTGTGTAAAGAGTTTAATGTTGATGTCATAATTGCTCATTTAGGCACTGGAGTTTATCGGCTAGATATTGAACGATTAAAAAAGGCGATATTGTTAGCTAAGCATGATAATATTTTTCTTGAAACTTCTGGGAATACGTATCCGTTTATAGATTATGCTGTCAGACAGTTAAGTGCGTCGAAGATAATTTTTGGTTCTGATTTTCCACATGAACATCCGCTTGTTTCTGCAAGAATAGTAGAACTGCTGGAATTACCTTCTAAAGAAAAAGAACTTATTTTAAACCAAAATATTAGAAAAATTTTAGCCAAAAAAAGATGCTAAAAAAGTCGGTTAAACACAAACATAATCTCTACTGAAATTTTCTACATTTCTCTCTTTTCTGCAATGTTATCCTTATTTTAATCTTAATACGTATCCAATTTTACCATTATTGTTTTTGAGAAAAAATCTTTTATTTACAAAAAATAAAGATTGGATAATCCATCCAATGTGAGGTTGATAAAAATGGAAACAAAATCTGTTAAAATTATTTTTCTAGTTTTTATACTTTCAATGGTTGTGGTTGCAGGGATAATTGTTTTGCCAGAGTTGATTAGAACCCAAGAAAATGTTGGTCCTCTAACTATTGTTGATGATTATGAAAGAAATGTAACTATTACAAATTATCCTCCTAAGCGAATAATTTCTTTGGCGCCAAGTTGTACAGAAATAATTTTCGCCTTAAATCTTGAAAATAAATTGGTTGGTGTAGATACCTATGATTATTATCCAGAAGAAATTCAGCAAAAGATTGAGTCAAGTAATATAATGAAAGTTGGACAGTATGCCGATATTAGTACTGAACCTATTGTTTCTTTGAATCCTGATTTGGTTATAGCAGCTATGACTGTCCAATTGCCGATAATTGAAAATCTGGCTGCTGTAGGTGAATCTGCAATGATAATTAATCCAGAAAACTATGATGATGTACTTTCGGACATCCTTTTAGTTGGAGAGGCTACAGGTGCAAATCAAGAAGCAGAAGAGCTTGTAAATTCGATTCAGAGTAAAACCCAAGAAATATTTGATAAAACAAAAGATGAAACTAGGCCCCGGGTATATATTGAATATGCTTTTAATGGGGGTTTCCAAAGTTTTGGTTCTGGATCATTTGCTGATGAGTTAATTAATAAAGCTGGAGGAAAAAATATTTTCATTAATACTTTATCAGCTTATATTTCAGCTAACTCAGAGGAAATAATTGTGTCTAATCCAGAAATTATTATAATATCTAAAGGTGCAATGGCTGAAGCCTGTGGACTTACACCATCAGTTGTTAAAAATCGTCCAGGGTGGGATCAGATCGATGCCATAAAAAATAATCAAATTTACGAAATTGACGAAAGATTATTGCTTCCTGGAGCAGCAATGGTTGACAGTCTTGACTCTATGGCAAGAATTGTCCATCCAGAAATCTTTGAATAACCACTTAATTTAGAATCATCCAACAGTTTTAGAAGTAGTAGTAATGACTGACCGAAAAAATCATGGGTTGCACCTAACTTCTAGATAGTTAAGTTGTATTCACTTTTGATGTAGGTTGTTTTTTGATATGGTAATGTTATAAACGTGTTTTTTTCTTTGAATAAGGAGTTGATGAATTAGATTTTTTTACTTCATTATTTTGGGTTGGCATACTTATTTTGTATTCTAAATTTTTTAGTAACAAATCTCTGTTTTTTGGTTCGTTTCTCCATTTTTGTTCGATGTTTCTTCTTTCAGTTGCTGAAATTTTTTCGTTTTTTCTTAGTTCATTTAATAAATCAACTAATTCTGAATACTCATTTTGTTTTAGCTGATTTGCTGAAAAATGGTTTTGGTTATTTTTTGGGTGAGAATTGGTTTTAGAGTTTAGATCAGAAGTTTCTAAGGTTGGTGCATAAAAATAAATGTCAAAGAATCGACCATAAGGAATTATGCGGTCTGTTCCATATTTTTTTAATGCAGTTTGCTGAAAGGTTTCGTCTACTTTTTGGTTTT
>JARRMA010000278.1:0-4186 GCA_037386505.1 Candidatus Bathyarchaeota archaeon | reverse complement strand
GAATACAATTACACTGTAGGACAGGAAGAAATCTGGACTCCAGAAATTCCCGGTTTCCCATTTGAATCAATAATATTTGGTTTAATCCTCGGATTTATATCACTGTATTTAATATCGAGAAAAAAATAACATAAATTAACTTTCTAAATTTCTTAAAACTAAAGAACTTTTTTGCTAGTAAAACTAAAAAGAAAATCTTTAAACTGAGGCATTAAACGATCAGTGACAATAACAAGAAAGAAAACACCCATTACTCCCAACAAGAAACTGAGTGGATAATGAACCAAATTCCAAGGCAGTATTCCTAAATAAAATAAACTAAACTCCAAAGCTATTCGCAGAATATTTGCTCCATAAAGAATTGTTGAAAGAAATAAAAGGGTAACAAGTTTCTTTTTCCAAGAAACAGTTGGAACAGGCAAAAGTAAACCCAAAAAAACCGCTACAACCTGCACTCCAGTGCAATCCTTGACTATTTTAACATTAGAAAGAAAAACGTTTCCACTTATGATATTTGTCTCAACATGAATTCCCAAACTATTAAGCAAAAAAGCAGTATTATGAGCAACTGCTTTTTCAAGAAAAAAATAATTGGGAAAATAATATACTACTAATATTATAATGGTTGCAACAGCTAAATAAACAAAAAGAATCCGGAGTTGATAAGTTCTGTTTTTAGATAGGTTGTTGCTAAGCATTCTGATCTTATTTATTGCAGCAGCTTTATATCTATTAAATCTGGCTGAACTTGCACAAATCTTTGTTCTATTTGGATTGGTTTTATTTATAATAAGCGGAATACTTCGTAAAAGAAAAATTGAAACCTAAGAAAATGTGGGGTTTCAACTAAAACTCGACAATTTGCCTAAACATATGAGCGGAATACGAAAACCATGATTTTACTATTGAGTTTATTGTAGCTTATCTCACTTTTTTATTTCAAATTGTACTGACGGCGTTTAATCGCGTATTCTATGACATCTATGCTTTCTCTTGACAATTTCAATTTATCTTTAGCCCATCTAATTTGATAGCGAAGAAATGCAACAATTATAACAATTGCTACTAATGAGCTTACACACATTACCATGTTAACTGAAAAAATTTCCCAATTTGCTGTAACTAAAAACCCGTCAATCAAGTGTAAAAGCGATAAGAAGAAAATACTGCTGCCGATTCCCAATACTACTCCTAAAAATGTACCCTTTGCCAATGATCTCATCTGTTTTTCGTTTACTTTGAAGAATTTCCTTTTTATATCTTCTAGTGCCTTTAATTCGTATTCACGTATGTCCTCGTATTTCTTTGAATCCTTTTTCATGGATTTTTCATTTTTAATATCTAATAGATAATTCTTTGTGTAGTACCTAAGAAATTTAGCGATCAAATTAAGTGCCCCCTGAACTAATCATGAACACATTTTTTTCTCCATCCTTCAAAATCTATTCTTTTTGTTGATAAGACTTAATTATTAAAAAGAAATATCTGATTATGCATTGGCAAAAGATCGCTTAGTCGGCTGGTTTGGAAAATTCTGCTAATGACTTAATTAAGAAGGAAAATCCAGGGCTTGAAAAATATCTTTTGAAGACATCAGCGCCAATTATTGAGTTTAGATAGAAAATGGAAGAGAATAAACAAAAACTTGATGACAATATTGATGAAAAAAACCTTTCATTAATAGAGGCTGCCCTCTATGTTACTGGTCGCCCTTTAGGACTAAAAACATTAGGTTCACTTTTAGAAATTCGTTCCAAAAATATGGTGTTAGAAACAGCTAGAAATCTTGTAAATAGATACACATCATATAATTCAGCTCTAGAGGTTCTAGAACTAAAAGATGAACGTTTTGTTATGCAAGTAAAAGCTGAATTTTCACATCGAACCAGAAGAGTCTCTCAACAACCCAATTTAACAAGCGGTCCACTTAGAACCTTGTCTTATATTGCATATAATCAACCAGTTCTTCAAACCAGGGTTATAGAAGCTCGTGGAGGTCATGCTTATAGACATCTTAAGTTACTGGAAGAAAACAATTTAATTACTCGTAAAGAAGATGGACGAACACAAATTATTAGAACAACAGATTATTTTGCAGATTACTTTGGATTAAGTCATGATTCACGCGCCTTAAAGAGACAGATTAAGAAATTATTCTTCAATGAATAATTTTTCCTAAAAGTAAAAATGATCTATAGACAAAATTAATTATTATTGTGTTTAAGATGGTTAAATGTATAATTTGCAAAAAGACATTCAAATCACAACGAGGATTATCTACACATTTAACCAGAACTCATAATATTCGTGGTTCACATGACCGTCTTTCATTAAATACAATTCAAAAATTCTTTCCATTACTTACTAAAAATAGATGGGCAAAAGCCGAACGAAAATTAAAAATAAAAATGGAAAATGCTGGAGATGACGAATGGATACAGGGATATCTTCATGCTTTAAATGGAATGATAATTGCTCTTAAAGTATTATCCAATACTCTTTCTAAACAAAATATATTTGATGCAGCATATTTTCAAGCTTGGGAAGATTTCACGAAATATACTCTTGATTTACAAGATTGAAAATGATGATTATTCATTCCATCAAATTTAGTTAATAATTCAAAACCTTATTTCTGAATCTAAGACCATTGATTTAATACCTTCCAATCCTATACTAGAATATATGACTATTATTTTTGAGGATAAATAGAATGTCAAAATTAACTGAATTTGAAAATAAAGTATTTGAATTAATAAAAAACCAAGGCGAATTGCAGATCTCTAATCTGCCCAAGAGAATGTTGGGCGCAATTCCAAATCTTAAAAATGCTGGATTAGTAAAAACTTTTAGGAAACCAACTACTAAATGGGCATCAAAGAAGCATACATTCGTTAAAGCCATAGAAGAGTAATCATTTTTCTTATGACTTTAGATTTGTCGACATGTTTTGGTTTATCTTTATAAATCCAGCTGAGAATCAGTGATGGGAAGACGCACACTAACTTCATAGACTAAAATGTCTCTTGAAGAAAAAAATATTGGTCTTTTACAGGAAAAACTATATTGTGTGCGTTTTTATTCCCTTCAAAATGGAAATTTGTATTAATTTTTTATTTTACAATTAACACTGGGCAATGGGCTCTGTCTGCAACTCTATCGCTTACACTTCCTAAAAATAATTCTTTTATTCCCCCTATTCCTCTGCTTCCCATAACTATTAGATCAAAATTTTCGTTATTCGCGATTTCAATTATTCTATCTGCTGGTCTTCCATTTTCTAGTTGCTTTGTAATCTTGATATTTGGTTTTGCCTCTTTTGCTTTCTTTAAAGCATGTTGAAGAATTTTTTTGTGAGCAGTTTCAATCTCATTCACATACATTACAGTACTTTCAGGAGGAATCATAGGTTGAGTCAAAAAGGTCGATTCAGTAAAAACAATGGGTTGAGCTACAGTTAACAATTTAATATTAGCTGAATATTTTTCAGCCAAATCTAGAGCAAGATTTAATGCCTTATTTGAGTGTTCTGATCCATCAAGCGGAACAAGTATCTTTTTTATCATTATCATCAAATATCCTCAGAAGCTTATTACAATAGATAATCTTCTCATCATTTCTTTATACCTGTTTCTAATCGTAACCTCTGTTAAATCAGCAGCTTCAGCAACTTCTCTTTGTGTTTTTCCCTCTCCAGAAATTATTGACGCTATATAACATGCAGCTGCAGCGATACTTTTAGCTCCTCTTCCAGAAGTCAATTTCTGTCTTTTTGCACCTGAAAGTATCTTGTGAGCAACTCCTTCAGCTATCCCAGTTAACCCCATTTGATTAGATAATTTAGTAATATGCTGATTTGATCTCATGGGAGGAACAAAAATTTTTAAAATTCTTACTAAGAACCTATAATTTGACGCAATCACTTTTTTATCTATACCCGAAGCATTTGACAGCTCTGTTAATGTCCTTATGAGTTTGTTCTGCCTACAAGCTAAATATGTACATGCAGTTGCCATGCCTCTAATGGATCTTCCACGTATTAACCCTTGATTTACAATTTTTCTATACGTTACAGCAGATGTTTCTACAATATTTTTAGCTAAACCAAGACTCTCTGACATTCTATTAATCTCTGACAAAGCCAATGCAAGATTTTTTTCAGTAGAACTTGATACCCGACTACGTT
>JARRMA010000277.1:2575-3787 GCA_037386505.1 Candidatus Bathyarchaeota archaeon | reverse complement strand
TTTTATCTCCTGTCGTGTGTTCTCGTCTGTTCTCGTGTCGTCTTGTCTTCTCTTGTCTTATCTAAACTCTCCACTCTACTCTCGTCTTGAAAAAAATGAGTGAAACAATCTTGCAGAGTAATTGTCTATGTGCATGGAATTAATATGCAGAATCTAATAATAGAACTCGCCAAAATGATTCCATATGATTGGTTTTCGTAGCGATGTCAAGTTATGTTTTTTATCAATTTTTGTTTTTCTTGAAGCTGGTCTAAGAGTACTTCCCGTATCAAATCACAGGCTTGATTGATTTTTGGATTTGAGACCCTGTAGTAAATGCTTGTACCCTTTTTTCGAGTTTTTACCATATCTCTCTGTCTCATCATTGCCAAATGTTGAGAAACATTAGATTGGCTAGCACCAACAAGCTCAGCTAATTCATTAACTGTCTTCTCGTTACTTTTAAGAAAATATAGAATAGCCAATCTTAACGGATTTGCCATGGTCTTAGAAATTGTTGCCTGCATCCGAAAGATTGTCATATCAACTTCAGATTCCATAAGGGTCATATCCTTTGAATATTCTAACATTATAACACACTCATAAAATTATTCAATAAAAAAGAAAAGAGTGGACTGATTCCACATTATGCAACGGTTACTTCTTGAATGAATGCGCCGTGCCATGTGTGGAACCAAACTTGTCCAGTGTAGCTATTAACACTTAACATGCCATATATTCCAGAGTTGCTCAGAACTTCAAACGTGTAATATCCGTAAAATGGCGTAACATCATCTACAATTGTTCCTTGATAATAGACATCCAAGTATTGTTGAGCGAATTCTTCTGCTTGTTCGACTGTAATAGTTGGAGTCGCTGGTGTTCCTCTAAACCAGTTGCAGTATCCACTATTGAAGCTATATTTGGTATTCCACATCATATTTGGACCCATTTCTGGCGTCACAATTCCTGTAGATTTGTCTATAATTAACTCAAATGCTCCATATCCTGTGCTTTTCTCTTCAACTAAGACATAGAAGTTGCCAGTAAATTCTTCGACTTCTTCTACGACAAGGTCAGGGTTGTTAAGTGAACTAACATACGATTCTGCTACCTGAACTGCCTGATCAATTGTTAAAACTGTTGTCTGCGTGCTTGGATAGATATTTGAACCATAGTAACCGCGTCCCATACAACCGCTACCCCATCCATATCCGCCATACTGAGGAGATG
>JARRMA010000277.1:0-2550 GCA_037386505.1 Candidatus Bathyarchaeota archaeon | reverse complement strand
GCTGTGGAGCCTTAGGAGGAACTTGTTCTGGCGATTCATCGGCAATATTTGGTTCTATAACGTAATCGTTGTTGTGCGACATTTGTGGATTGCCCATTTGTGGGGATGTTTGATATGTTGAATCAGGAATCGTTGAAGGTCCTATATATGATTCATATTGTGTCTGTGGAGCCATGTTCCAGTTGATGTATGCTAGAACGGCTACGGTTGGTACTGAGACAACCAACACGGCTGCAAGTGTAATTGTAATTATTTTCCAAGTTTTCATTCATTCACCTCCAATTCTATCCCTGCTTCTGGTAACGGAACAATATGATAGTTCGCTGAAACATCTGTGAAACATTCGTGAAACAGTTTTGAAACAATCCCAAAGGTGCTATATTCTCGTTCATTATCGTACACCAGAAATAAGTATATTATAATATTATAATATATTAGTAATCGCTTATAAACATTACTAAAATGACAAATGGCTTCTTGATAAAACTCCCAGTGAGACAAACACACAAAAAAAGAAAGACTCAAAAAAGAAGAAGGGATGTTGAGTTATAGTAGTTTTATTGCCTCTTCTCTTGGTACAGCTACCAGAGTTTCAGTGTCAACAATGTCTTGAAAACGAAGAAGTGCTTTCATTGCATCTTTTTCATTTGCTGCATCTATAATAGTCACCGCATCATAACGCCCCAACGTCCAATAAACATCCAATTTTATACCCTGATTCGCCAATTCATTCAAAGGGTCAGTTGCTTCAGCCGCCATTTCTTTTGTAGGGGCTTTCTTCCATTTCAACAAAGTTATGAAACGCAAACAAATCACCCTCCAATATTTGCTTACAGTTTAAAGAAATTTTTTAAAGAAATTTTCCTCTAACTTTGTTATGCTTTCTTTATATGTTCCAAGGCTTCAGCTCTTGTTTGACCATTGGGATACTCTTTTACATGAATACGTTTCACATGATACTGCATTACAGCAACTGCATCATCTTCACCATGCGGAGTAATAAAACTAAAAGCACAAGGACATATTCCAGTTAGTTTCTCTACCAAAAAATCACCCCCTAAAAAACAAAAAAGAACGAAAAAAACTATGTCTTCACTTCCACATAGACTTTTTGGAAACATTAGATGCGACCGCATCTCTGTTCACAAAGTATTTGTAAAAAATTTTTTCTTGTCCTGCTTATAGATAATCTGCAACCGTTAAAATCACAAACGTAAGAATTAAGTTCAACTCAACCAAACATTTGATAGCACATGTAACTATTGTAGAATGAACCTTGAAGGGAATGCGTTCCTGTTCAAAAAACCTGATAGGAGGATAATATGACGAAAATTCTAAATAGCATAGAATTCTGGGTAGCTATATCGATATTTGTTGCAACTGCTTTTCTAATGGTTGCTGATAAGTTGATGTGGATTCATTTTGGCTTCTTTGTTGGTCCGTTCCGTGCTAATCACTGGTTTGTCTGGATTGGTACATTGTATGTAGCATTTAGCGTTCCAATAATAGCGATATTAAAAAAGCGGTATAAAACCAAATTCTTATCTCTCTTTAGAGTCCATGTTTTCGGGAATCTGCTGGCTTTTCTTTTAATATCGCTTCATTTCGCAGGTCAAATTAATCGACCAGCAGAATTTTATCCAGATTTGGGAACAGGATTAACTTTGTATATTATTATGTTGTTGCTGGTTGCAACAGGTTTTACTCATAGATTTGGGTTGATTCCTCGAATCAAATCTCAAACACGAAAATTTGTTCATGTCGGCTTGAGTTTTTCATTCTACATAATAATAGGAATCCACATACTACATGGTCTAGGTTTTCTGTAAGGGTTTGGGGTGCGCGCGCATTGAAGATGCTATTTCAGTAACAACATATGAGAGCGTAAAAGATTACATGGAAGAAACAGTTACTCAATGTGTCAGGTCCGATATTGAAAACGGTGAATTCAATCCTACGGTTAAAGATATTGCAGAAAGATACGGTCTTGAAGGGGTTTTCTAACCCTCACTCTTTCTTTTTTGTGTAAGTTTGTGTTTTTTGGTGTAATTAGGTGTTTATAGTTGATTTCTAAAAATTGAAGGGTTTAAATATAATGTTGTCCTCGGTCTTTGGATTCACTATATGTGAGCTGCAGATTAAATGGAGGCGAAAATAATAAGATGTCTGTAAATGAGAAATTGAGGAAGGCAGCTCAAGAATCAAGATGCGACTTCCTAGAATTAAAATGTAAACATCATAATAGAAAGTAGAGTGAATGTTTACGACTTAGAGAACCATTTATTTTCTCTTTTTGTGCAAGTTTGTGATTCGCATAAACTGAAGCTAAGTCTCTGCTTCCGCATTACGTTCTTGCAGTTTCATTTCTAACTCAGTAATCTTACTTTCAAGTTTTTAGTATTTTTTGTGTGCGTGCGCGTGCGTGCGGGTTTCACACGTGAGGGTAGGTAAGAGAAAGAACACGAAAACAAGAGAAAACAAAAGAAAATATTTGAGTAAACAGGAACACGAACACACGTAAGAACACGTTTGGGTTTTGGGTTTGGGGGC
>JARRMA010000276.1:0-4842 GCA_037386505.1 Candidatus Bathyarchaeota archaeon | reverse complement strand
CTTTTCGTTACTAAGATTCACAATTTGTTTTCTAAAATGGTCAAAAGTTTGGACAACGGTGTTCATACATGAAGTACAAATATTTGTTTGATTTTCATTCACTTTTTTTGTTACTTCAACACCAGACATCAATAAACCACACTTATACCTTTTCGTAGTTACATAGTAAAATGGTTTCCCATAAAGGGGTTTGGTTTATCTGATTTTAATTTGACAAAGGATAAATTTGAAAGGTTCTTTTTAATCGAATTTTTACTTTCATTTTTTCGATATTATAGATTTTTGTTTTTTAAAATATTCTTTTAATGGTTTCCAATAAAAGTCAAGCCAACCTTGTCTTACCGAAATGTACCCATCCCAAGCTGAAAATTCGGCTCCTTCTTTTGGTGTTCCTGTGGCTTTGCTTCCTGTGAATTCTGAATGTTTTTTGGAGTTCATAAAGGCATCATATACTTCAAAGGGTGATGCATTTACAACAATTCGGTCAATAATTGTTGAGGTTTTAGATGACATTAATATCCCAACTTAGTTTATAGAGAATTCTAAATTAGTTTTTTCCATTCAAGAGTACATAAGTTAAATAAATTAACCTATTGTTAGCTTATCGCGGTTTCATCGAGGATAACAAATTATTTCTTTGCTTATTGTCACTTCTGCATTATCCATCATTTTATTTAGGATCAGTATTTTGAAAAAAAGGTAATTTAATTCGATTAATATTGAGTTCTTAGTAAAGAATTATCCACTTTTTGTTATATTTATTTTATAATACTTTACATAATGTTACTTATTTTGTAGTATAAAGTAACCTTATGTGTAACTTCTTCTAAAGCATGTGAAAACATTGTTCTAAGGACCATCAAATAGTAACATTGAATGTTACTAATACTACAGGAAGTAGAATTTTTTAGGTGAAATATTCTAAACAAACAATTATAATTGTATTTTCAAGTGAAAAGAAATGGAGAAACAAGAAAGATTAGAATGCTGCGACAAAATATTCGAAACCGAAGATGAATTCAAAATACATAAAGAAAGAGTTCACAGAGAACCTCTCCCAATTTGGTGTAGAGGAATTATGGGCGGATGCGTAAACTGCGGGGGTTGCATTTAATCCCCCAGGTTAAAGTTTTCTCAGTTTTTTACTAAATAAATAGAAAAATTTTCTTTAGATTATTCTAGTTTCTTTTCAGCAATTTATAATTTGATTTTTTCAAAAATTTTAGATTTTTTGTATTTTAAATATGAAATTGAAAGGGTTACACCGACAATTGTTAGAATTAATGAAGTTGAATTAAATTCAGGAACACTTTCTAATAGATTAGATTCAACGATTTCTACATTTGCAGATGCATCAATTGAAGTGCCGTTTACTCGAACATCTGCTTCAAATGAAAGTTCAGTAACAACTCCAAATTCTTTATCCCAAAACATATCTGCTCTAAGATATGAGTAATCATCTTCTGAAGAAAAATTAAAAGAATATATCAGATGGTTCGTTTCTCTGGTTCCCCAATAATATGTTCGGGTAATAGTTTCATTTATCATCTCTTCAGGTTCTGATGCATATAACGCATCTCCTGTATTCAAATCTGCAGAAATCAGCCAATTTCTTAAATCTCCTTCACCAGTAATTAAATCAATTGAACCATTTTGAGAATATTCTGTTCCATTTTCATAAGTTATTGAAAAAGCTCCAGTAACGTTTGTTCCAGAGATATCTTCAATTGTAAAAGTAATTTGTTCTCCAACTAAAAAATTAGCTAAAGGAAAATCTTCAGTTGTAAAGTTTAATTCTGAATCATAATCTAATGCAAGATTGTATTTGAACCAATCACCTTCCTTGACACCAGCTGTTCTAACTTGTGCAAAAGTTAGCTGAAAAAACATAGTTAATAGCAATGAAATAGAAAAAGTCACAAATAGAATTCTTTTAATGGACAACTTAGGATCTCCGAGTTAAATTATTGGGTATAACAAAAAATATGGATTATGAAGACCTAATCCGTATCTTTGATATAATATCAAATTAAGTTAAAATTAGAAACAAATTTACAAATCAATTTTGAAAATAACTTACTAAATTTCAAAATCAATTTAAGTCATAAATTTTTGAAAAAGCCAACCTAAAGTGAAAAGTAATCCTGTCGAAATGGAAATTGTTAATAAATGACTTCCAAATGATTTTAGAAGTTCGTTGGTTTGATGTTCCAACTTTTTCACCAAAAAGATTTGTAGTATTAATTGAACAAAAAAATCAATAAATGTGTTATGAATTTAGGTTGAGTTTATTTTTTCCGTATTCTTTAGGTTTTTTTATTACAGGATTAGTTACCCTAATTCTGGGTTTTGGATTAACTACTATCTATTCGTATAATGAAGTAGAATTAGATCCAAAAAAGGATGATAGGACCAAAATAAGAGCGGTTTTAATCACTGTGATTATAATTTATTTGATTTCAATTGGATATTTGATGTATGTTTCTGATATCGAGTGGGAGATTCAAGCATTAATTGTTCAAATATTCGATCAAACATATGCCTTCTATCCTGGATTCGTTGTTTCAAGTTATCAGATCTTTTTTCCAACTCTTTTGTTGTTTGGAATTTTTATTCTTCCAGTAATTATTGTTGAAACAGGATTTTTAGATGATTCTCCAAGCAAACAGATTAATGAACAAAATAATGAAATTTCCCAAAAAAGGGAATTGAATTTAACTTCAAATCGATTAGTTAATTGGATAAGAAATATAACGAATTCAATCAAGAAATATGAATTTTCAATTGGGTGGACATTTACTATTTTTGGAAGTCTATTGATAATTCTTCCTTACTTTCTTCTATTAGATAGCCCATTAAAGGTGGATCCTTTGACTGGCTTAGAATATCATGAAGTTTATTATGGGTTTAAACGAGGACAATTCTTGCTTATTGGCTTGTTCTTCTTAATAGTGGGATTGATCTTGTTTTTTTATTATATACGTCGTAGGTATTCAATGAAATTAGATTAATTATTCAATCATTACATCTAGTTAAAATTAAGAAAATGATGAAAATAATTTTAACTTAACTTATTTTTTTAGGCATACAAAATGAATGCGATGAAAAGTAGATTATAGTACAGTTAATTTTCCATATTTTCCAGTTGAAAGTTGTAAAACTTCTCTGAAGGATTTAGCGTAACCTTTCTCGATTTTGATTTTGTCTCCAACATTAACTTGGCGGACCTGATCATTCCATAGTGTTAGAGTTATTATTCCTGTTTCATCTTTAAGTGTAGCATCAGCTACCATTAAAACTCGACCATATCTACTGCGGACTTCGCGTGCGTAAGATTTTTCTGTGACTTCTGCTTCGATGTTGACGTCGCTATCGCCTTCTTTTATTTCACTTATTTTCATCATATTCACATCTTTAAGGAAATGTTGTCCCCTTTTCTTATCGTGAGCTGATTCAAAAGTTTTATCGTTTTTTTATATTAATTGAATCAAAAGTAAATAAGAAGATTTATCAGCAAGCAGTATATCATATATTGAGTAGTAATATATTATATATTCTTTCATCAAATAGGAGGATAAAAAAATGGTTGTTGTCGAGGAAAAAGTCATTTCAATGAACGAAAACATCGAAGAACCACATGCAATTTTAAAGAATTTAATTCGTGCAGAAGAAACATTGTTAGAAGAAAAGAGACAATTAGAATCCACCAAATCGAAATTGATTCTAGAAGCTAAGAAGAAAATTGACGACAAAATGAAGAAGATTCAAAACTTAAGAGACGAAATAACAGATTTAAAATGTTCCTGTGATGAACTAACTAATTTATTAAAAAATAAATAAAATTTTTCAAATAAATTGATGGTTATTTTTAGTTCACGAAATTTTTGAAATTAATTTGAAAGTATTAATCTATTGTTATTATTTTTCCTTTGATATTTTCATCTATTTCAATTATTCCAAATGTTTTATTTCTGGCAGGCCATTTTCCTGTTGCACTTCCGGGATTAAAATATAAAATCTTATCAATGGTTTCGTTTTTTGGGGTATGTGTATGTCCAAAAATAATTAGGTCTATTTGGTTAAATTTTTTCTTTAATTTGTTCTCGATTCCAAAAGGTGCTCCACCTTCATGGGGATGAGTGACACCGATTTTAAAGTTGTTTATTTCAAGAATCAGTTTTGATGGAAGTTCGTCTTTTATTTCTTTTGAATCCATGTTTCCATGAACTCCTTTAAAGTTTCCAAAATTTCTTAGGTCATCAATCAATCCTTTTTCATCATAATCTCCTGCATGAATTATTAGATCCACATTTTTTAGCAAGTCAATTGTTTTTTTGGGAAGATCACTCAATTTGTTTATGTGAGAATCTGATAGCACACCTATTTTCATTTTCTTCATTTCAAAACAACACAATTATTTTTGTATAAAATTGCATTTCCGGGTTTGCATTAGCATTATTAAAACATCTGAGCAACTGGAAACATAGTTTTCAGGTAGAAGAAAAAAAGTCCTGAATTCAATTTTTTTCTTCTTCATATTGATTAAATCTCGACGATATTACAATCTATTGACTGGAAATAACAAATTATTTTATTTTTGAATAATTTTTTTCAGGTTATTTTTCAATTTCCATAAAGATTTTGAAGCATTTTAATTTAAGGGTAAGTATGTGCGTCAACAGTTTTTGTTTCTTTCATCTTTTTGATTATTATTTCAATTGATTGTTCTGATTCGTCAACTTCTTTTAGAGTTTTTAGCATTCCTACAATCATATTGGCAACTGTTTCCTGAATAAAATGATTTAATGGCAATTTCTTTCCATTAACCTTGATTTCTGTTTG
>JARRMA010000275.1:0-2561 GCA_037386505.1 Candidatus Bathyarchaeota archaeon | reverse complement strand
CCTATCTTTATAGTATCAGAAGATTCATCTTCTCCGTTTAACCAAACATAAGCTACTCCGACTACTGCAGCAACAATAATTATTGTTATAAGAATTAATGATTGTATCTTTGTTACTGCTACTGAATTTGACAAAATTCTTTCTCCCCAAATTTAATCATAATATTACTAGAAAAAATATAATACTTTCTAAGAAAGCCAGATAATAAAAACCCCATTTGTTTTATTTATTGTGATTTCTAAATAAAAATTACGTTAAGAAAAAGGTTATGAGACACCTAAATATGCCTCTTTTATTCTGGGATTGCCTTCTAGGTATTTACTTGTTCCTTTCATTGCTATGGTTCCTTCTTCAAAGACGTAACCGCGATTACAGATACTTAAGGCAAGGCAAACATCTTGTTCAACCATTAAGATTGAAACTCCATCTTTTCTGATTTCATGTATTGCAGCTGTTAGTTTGTCTCGGATTATAGGAGCTAAACCAAGAGATGGCTCATCAAGAATCAGTAGTTTAGGATTAGACATAAGTGCCCTGGCTATGGCAAGCATCTGTTGCTCACCTCCGCTTAAGGTTCTGGCATCCTGATTCTTTCGTTCACGAAGCACTGGAAATAAGTTAAGCATTTTCTCTAGATCTTGCCGGATGGTTTCAGAATCTTTTCGTAAATAGGCACCTAATTCAAGGTTTTCCATAATTGTCATATCTGGAAAAAGTCTTTGCCGTTCTGGGCAATGCGCAATACCTCTTTTCACGATCTCATGGGAAGGAAGATCGTCAATTCTTTCTCCCAGAAAGGTTATTGATCCTCCTGAAGGCTTCATTAAACCTGATATTACTCGGAGTAACGCTGTTTTCCCTGTTCCGTTTGGTCCAATAATTGCAACTATTTCGTCTTTGTCAACATTTAAATTTATGTTATGTAAAACTTGAGCCTTTCCATAATGTACAGATACGTCTTTGACTTCAAGCAAATGAGCTGCCTCCCGTTTTGCCTAAGTATGCTTCGCATACCTTCATGTTTTTCTTTATTTCATCAGGTGATCCTTCAGCTATCTTTTCTCCAAAATGCATCACAATTACTTTATCAATGAGCTTCATTAGTTCTCTCATCTTGTGTTCAATGATAATTATAGTGAGATTTTCTTCTTTGTGTAATTTTCGAATCAACGAAGCCATAACTGTTGTTTCCTTTAGTCCTAATCCGCCAAAAGGTTCGTCAAGTAACAGTATATCCGGTTCCAGGACAAGAGCTCTAGCGATATCTAAACGTTTAGAATAACCATGCGATAGGTTTCTTGCCAGTTTAAACATATTTTCGTTAGGTGGAATAATTTCAACTCTTCTTAGCATTTCAACAACTTTCTTTGGTACATCATCTTCGTTTTGTTGTGTCGCTCTTTTAGAAAAATATGCTAATGCAATGTTTTCTGCAGCCAACATGTTTTTAAATGGTTTAACCAGTTGAAACGTTCTTGTCATTCCCATATTTGCTATCTTATGAGGTTTAAGTTTTGTAATGTTCTCACCTTTAAATAGTACAGTTCCTGAATCAGGTTTTATGAATCCTGTAATTAGATTAAAAAAAGTCGTTTTTCCTGCTCCGTTTGGTCCTATAAGACCTAAAATTTCGTTCTGATTTACTTTAATGTTTACATCTTTTACGGCGGTTAATCCACCGAAACGTTTAGTGAGGTTTTTAGTTTCAAGAATTGGATCCATGTTATTTTATTCTCCCTTTTAATTTTTTTAGGCCGTTCCATACATCCAGGTGAACATGATATCGAGCAGATATCCACCTGAACAATCCGCCTGGAAGATACCTGAAAACAAGTAGCATAACAACAGCGGTGATTAATACTCGAAATTCCACTAAATCTCGTAAGGCTTCATTAAGAATTGACATCAAATAAGAGCCACCCACTGCTCCAATTATTGTGCCCATGCCACCTAAACCAGCATACAGCATTGCTTGAAAAGAATAAAACGGATTGAAAATAAATGGTCCAACAAACATTAAAAGATGTGCTTGAAAAGCTCCGGATAGACCGGCAAAGAATCCGCTTATTCCAAAAGAAAGAAATTTGTATTTGACAGTGTTTATTCCTGAAGCTTCGGCTACATCTTCGTCATCGCGAATTGACCTAAAGATAAGTCCTATTTTAGAGCTTGCGATTCTTAGTAATATTAAAACTGAAACTAGCATTAGGAAAAGTGACAGATAATATGTTATAGTGATATTGTTTGAGATTTGAGCCAGTCCATAAAGTCCTTCTTCGCCGCCCGTTATGTCTGGATACATGAAAATTATGCCCGAAAGTATAATTGGAAATATTAACGAAGTAATAGCGAAATATGGTCATTTTAGTCTTAAACTTGGTAAGGCTACTATTAAACCAATAACGACACCGAAGACTCCACCTAATGGTACAGTTATCCATGGGGGTAAATTCAGAAAAAGGTTAAGAGCACCTGACATGTACGCTGCTACACCAAAGAATAAAGCCTGACCGAAACTGAATATCCCTGTTACTCCTGCCAAGATATCCCAACTTGCAGCA
>JARRMA010000274.1:0-2923 GCA_037386505.1 Candidatus Bathyarchaeota archaeon | reverse complement strand
TGAAAATGCTGACGTACAATTAAATATTGTAGCACCAAAACAAGTTCAGATCAACGAACCGTTTGAAATACGCCTTGATCTGGTGAATATTGGGAGAAGCACAGCTATGCTTACTAAAATTGTAGGAGTATGCCTTTCTAAGTTTGAAACTATGTGCTCAACATCTTTCTGCAGTAAAAGAAACACTGACCTGGAGATAGAAAATAAAACCGTTAGTGCATTCGATGTTGAAACAATTCATTTGAGTTCACATGTAACTAAACCAGGTACTTACACATTGAATCCCGAAATAATCTACACAAATAAGTTAGGAGAAACAAGAACGTCCAAAACCAAACCACTTATTATAACAGTTGAGGAATTTAAACCCAAGTTTAAAGTGCTTCCGGGAAGAATATCAACAGGAAACCTAGAACTTGACGAACTACTTTATGGTGGAATACCAAATGAGTACGCTGTTGTTTTAACTGGATCTCCAAGTGAAGTAAGAGAAGATTTGATTAGAAATTTCCTTAAGGTAGGAACTGATAAAAAAGAAACTGTTTTTTACATCGCTTCTGAAGCAGATGATCTGGACCATTTTTTCGAAAATCCTAATTCTTTTCTATTCCTATGTAATCCAAAACCCAAAACTCAGGTCAATAATATTCCTAATGTGTATAAACTAAGAAGCAAAACAGATCTTACAAATCTTAGTATTTCATTGGCAAAGGCTTATAGAAAAATAAATCCATCAAAGAAAAAGCGAATTTGTATTGAAACTGTTTCTGATGTTCTACTGGATTATGGAGCTAAAGCTACAAGAAAATGGATTTCTGAGTTAATCGCAGATTTAGAATCTAAAGGATTTACAACTTTAGCAGTCTTAAATCCTGCTATGCATCCTTCAGATCAAGCAACAGCAATAACTGATTTGTTTGATGGAGAAATCAGCATACTTAGAAGCTCTGATCCGTTAGACTGTAAAAAGTCAATTGTAGTCAAGAAACTTAGAAACCAAGACTACAACAAAAACCCAATTTGTCTAATCTAACATCTCCGTTTTCTTTTAGCAATAAATAGTATTCCGCTCTCTTTTTTAGGAGTGAAACATATTTGAAGAATAGAGTGAGAAGGCAAAAGGATGAAACAGATGAATAATCAAAGAGATAACGTCTGTTCTTATTATATTATGTATTACTGTGAGTCAGGCTATTGGCACATGGATCTTTAGTTACAAAAAGGAAGAGTGAAGCAGCAAAGAGAATTAATGCTGCGAAAATTAGGAATACACCGGTGTAACCAAATAGAGCTAGTGTCACTCCGCCGATAGCTGTACCCATAGCTACTCCGAAGTTTGTAAGAACATTATTTATCGACATTATCATTCCCCGAAATTCAGGTACCTGTTCAAGAGTCAAATTTGTGATTGCAGACATTGCAAGAGCACCGATAAAAGAACTTGAATAAAGAATTGCTAATGCAACAAAAAGATCGGGCACCAAGATGATAAGTGGTAAAGTTGCGCCGTGAATTAATAAACTTATAACTGTTAGACGTTTTCGTCCAATCCTATTAACCAGGTATCCACCTATGATTTGACCTAATGCAATTGATGGGGCTAGACCAAACGCAACTAAGGCTCCCGAAGCTATCGACAAACCGAACTGCTCTATAAAGAAGGCTACAAAGTAGATTCCCCACATCATGCTGGCTGTTCTGATCAGATTAGCGATTAAGCATCCAGCCGCTGACCTTTGCAGAAAAATCTGCTTGAAGCTTCTCAAGTAATCTTCTTTTCCAACAGTTTCTGTACGTTTCTGAGTTGATTGGGGAACACCAAAGTAAGCAGCAGCTAATGCTATTAATGAAATTGGTAACGCAAACCATAAGAGAAACGGGCGCCAGCTTCCTGTATCTATGAAGAAGAAACTAATAACAAGAGTTCCTGCCATATTTGCAAAAACTGAACCTGTGGATATCCACCCTATCGCCTGTGGTCTCTTGTTCAATGCTAATAACTCGCCTACTAATACTAATTGCATTACCCATACTATCATCGTGCCAATTCCCTCTATCGAAAAGAAGATTTGCATGAAAAGGAAATTTGGAGCTAGGTAACAACCTAAAGTCGCTATTGGGATACACATAACACCCAAAACTAGAAGTTTTTTATGGCTAAACCTAATGCTTAGAACACCTAGCATCAATCCAACTATGGCTGCGACCATATTTGCAACTGTTACTATTTGGCTTGTGATGGCTATGAAAACTTGATCTGTGGAGCCGAAGAAGGTCATCGCAAGGTCCCGTAAAAATACTGTAGCAATTATATCTACTATGAAGATTTTTTGCCAAAAAACTAAAAAAGTTCTGCAGTCAAATTTTTATGTTCTCAAAATGATTTAACATTTATGTATGCGCGGCTGACTTAGGAGAACATAATGGGAGTAATTAACGGGCGATACATCGGTTACTGTATCTGGATCAGATTCTAACCAAATTGTTTTTATCTAATTTTCCATATTAATAACCTTTCTCTTGTAAAAGTTCAAAAGTCTCTATTTTATCACAGAAATCTTTGGTATTTGCTATCTTTTAGAAATTTGATACTTGATTATTCTTTAATTTTCGCTGTTAAACCAAAGATATAAAATTATTAAAACTGGATAATATCGTTTAACTGATTTGTTAATGGAAAAAATTGAGTTTGACCATGAAATGATTAGTTGTCTGCTTTGCGAAAAAAAGTTCAAGACAATAAGAGGATTGACATCACATTTAACTAGGATTCATGATGTCAGCGATAATAAACAGCGATTCTCATTATATATTATAGGAGACTTTTTTCCATTAATAGAAAATAACAGCTGGACAAAAGCTGAAAATCTACTAGAACAAATAAATAAAGAAAAAAAGAACAATGAATGGATGAAAGGTTACA
>JARRMA010000273.1:0-2786 GCA_037386505.1 Candidatus Bathyarchaeota archaeon | reverse complement strand
CCTTGATGTTTACCTTCCAATCAGCAGTGCAATTGTATCCGGTGCAATTCAATGTGAAAATGCAAATCTCATAGTTAGAAATTGTTACTTCAATAATAATTATTCTCATAAAGGAGGAGGATTATCTCTAACTTACTGTAAATCGGAAATCACGAATAATATTTTTGATTCTAACGAAGTGCTGGAATATGGTGGAGCAATACTTTCACAAAACTCATCAAATAAAATTATTAACAATACTTTTTACAATAATTATAGTTATACTTATGGTGGAGCGGTAGTTATAGATGATCCTGTTTATGAAGAAATTCAGAATAATATTTTTTACGCTAATTTCTCTTACATCGGAGACAAAAGAATTCAACTTATTTCCGGGGATAGCACAAAAGTTTTTGAACAATACAATTATATGGATCCGGATAGCTTAAGCCCATTGTTCATTTCTTCGAATAATTTTCATCTTCAGCAAAATTCTCCTTGCAAAGATGCAGGAAATCCATCACCGGAACTTAATGATACCGATGGTTCACGGAATGATCAGGGTGCTTACGGCGGTCCTGGCGGAAACTGGTAAAGTAATTTCCTTCCTCTAATTTTCTTAATTTTACAATATGAAAATTAAATTCGGTGATTTCTTCATTCGAAGCTTTGCACCATCAGATAAGGATGCACTGCTTAAATATGCAAACAACCGGAATGTATCTAAACTTCTCCGCGACCAATTTCCTTTCCCTTACACAAAAACAGATGCAAAAACGTGGATAAAATATGCTTGTAATCAGAATCCTGAAACTAATTTTGTAATTGCCAATTCAGAAGAAATGATCGGTTCTATCGGAATTAATTTGAACGAGGATGTTCACAAGTATTCGGCAGAAATTGGTTACTGGCTCGGTGAACCTTTCTGGAATAAAGGAATTGCATCTGATGCTGTAAATATCATTACAGAATTTGCTTTCAAGAATTTTCTACTTAACCGAATTTACGCTAATGTATTTGAAGGAAACAACGCTTCGGAAAAAGTTTTAAAAAAAGCCGGATACATTAAAGAAGCAACTTTAAAACAAGCAGTCTTCAAACGAGGTAAATTTTTAGATCAGTATATTTATGCAGTTCTAAAAGAAGATTTTATGGTAAACAAATAAATGAATAAAACGACAAATCAAATAAAATTACTTTTTGAGAGATGGGCAAAAGAAGATGTTCACAACATTACTCCATTAGCTCAGTCAGGTTCGTACAGAAAATATTTCAGGATTGAAGGAAGAGATAAAAAAGCGATCGGAGTTTTTAACCCTGATAAAAAAGAAAATCTGGCTTTTGTCACATTCACCGAACATTTTCTAAAAAAGATACTTAATGTCCCTCAACTTTTTGCTACAAATTTAAAGGATAATATTTACATAATTGAAGATCTTGGAGATACTACTTTATTCTCGTTGATCGAACAAAATAATTTAAAACTTTTACCAACAAAGATTATAGATTATTATAAAGAAGCTTTGCAGCAATTGATTAGATTTCAATTGGATGGAGGAAAGGGATTGGACTATTCAGTCTGCTATCCAAGAAAAAGATTTGATAAGCAGTCAATGCTCTGGGATCTGAATTATTTCAAATATTATTTCCTGAAGCTTGCAAAAATTAATTTTGATGAACAAAAGCTGGAAGATGATTTTAATTCTTTAGTCAATTTACTGCTTTCAACTGAAACAAAATATTTTATGTACAGAGATTTCCAGTCCAGGAATATTCTAATTAAAAATGACGAACTCTATTTTGTCGATTACCAGGGAGGACGAAAAGGTGCTTTACACTATGATGTAGCTTCACTTTTATTTCAAGCGAAAGCGAATTTATCTAACAAGGTTAAAGAAGAACTTCTGGATTTTTATCTGACTAATCTGAACCAAAGATTAAATTTTAAACGGCAAACATTTAAAAAACATTATTACGGTTACGTACTTATAAGACTTCTTCAAACTCTCGGTGCATATGGATTCAGAGGGTACTACGAGAATAAATCACATTTCCTGTTAAGTATTCCTTTTGCATTAAAAAATCTTCAGTGGCTGATAAAAGACAAACTTATTCCTAAAAAAATTCCGGAATTAGAAAGAATATTAAATTCGATACTCATAAATGATGAATTAAATAGAATCTCCATTACTTCAGATCAAAATCTTAAAGTAACAATCAATAGCTTTTCTTATAAAGAAGGATTACCAAAAGATTACTCCGGCAACGGAGGAGGATTTGTTTTTGATTGCCGTGTAATTGACAATCCCGGTAGACATCCGGATTTCCGCATATAATGCGTGCAATGATCCTTGCCGCAGGTCTTGGAACAAGGCTTAAACCACTTACGGATTCTACCCCCAAAGCTCTTATAAAAATAAAAGGATTTACTTTGCTAGAACTGCTGATAAAAAAATTGAAGTCGAGTGGATTCGATGAGATAGTAATTAATGTTCATCACTTAGCAGATCAGATTAAAGAATTTCTCAAGCAAAATAATTTTCTCGATACCGAAATCACAATTTCAGACGAAAGTAATAAATTACTGGAAACAGGAGGTGGACTTAAAAAGGCTGCTTACTTTTTCCCTGATGGCAAACCATTCCTAGTTCATAATGTTGATGTTCTCTCAGATATCAGTGTAAATAGTTTAATGGAACATCACCTGGCATCAAAAAGTTTGGCAACTCTTGCTGTTAGAAATAGAAAATCATCAAGAAAATTATTGTTCAACAAAGAAAATATTTTATGTGGTTGGATGAATGAAA
>JARRMA010000272.1:0-3250 GCA_037386505.1 Candidatus Bathyarchaeota archaeon | reverse complement strand
TAGATATTTCGGATATAGATTGGATTGTTTTATCGTTAACAGGTGGCATGCCTCCTAAGAGTTCAACTAAATCAAGTAAACGAAGAGCTTTTTCGCGAGTAATTTGACCCTCAAAGGTTATGATGTAACGATCTCCATTATTGGAAATGTCTATACGCATTTTTCTTGCAGGCATACCTTTGAGGGTCAAATTACTCGCGAAAAAGCTCTTCGTTTACTTGATTTAGTTGAACTCTTAGGAGGCATGCCACCTGTTAACGATAAAACAATCCAATCTATATCCGAAATATCTAAAATAGATAAGGTCCGTTTGATTGCCGAAAAGAATTTTCCTGTGGGTTGGTTTTCTTCGAAAGAATTGAAGGCTGCGTATGAACAAGAGTACAGTGAACAAATTCGTTTGAGTACAATTTCGACATATTTATCTCGTCTCTCTGATAGGGGATTCTTTATGAAAAAATGTGTTTCAAATCATTTACGCTATAAAGTTTTAACCGCAATATCTACTAACTTTCATATTAATAGAAGAAAATGAATAACTTGGTTTCCAATATTTAATTAATACCATTATAAGACTCTTCATGTCTAAGGAGAATACCTGTTGATGGATAAGATTCAAAATGATTTGATTAATCTTAAAACCAAACTTAAGACATATGTAGATAATGCACGTTTTTTAGCAGTCGATTGTTCAACAAGAACTTTGAAAAGGGCAAACAACTGGGGGGTCTATCTTATGAGAGTTGCGTACGCTTCAGTTGAAAATCGTGCCGTTAATTGGGGTTACGACGAAAGTATTATTTGTGCAGTCGGAGACCGTCGTTATCGTTCAAATTTCTTAATTGATGGACGACTTCAACTTGAAAGTGAGCTGGCATTAAAGCTTCTTCACGAAGAGTCTATTAAGTGTAAAGTGAATCAAGGGACTATTCGTGGCTTTGGGGCGGGAGATTACGTTCTTTTGGATGGTGCGAGTTTTTTTGGCGGAAAACGTGGTTTTCATACTTCACTTTACGAAGAGTCTCTTCGGAAGAAGGTTAATCTTCTCGCTGTAAGTAAACAATCTCCAATGTTATGTGATGAAAAGGGACGAGATTTTATGGCATCAACAAGTGTTCTTTCGTCTTATCCACTTTGGGTTTACCATCCCGTAAAAGAGGCCAATATGGAGCAGCATTTGTATGGAGATGTGTCACTTGTGAAGTTATGCCAAGATAGTCAACACGTTTTCCGTTGTGACATAATGGAGTCTTTAACTTCAAGCAATATATCTGAACTCATTTCCCCTCTTACATCTCTTTCAGAAGACCCTCGATGTTTAGGATATCCAGTTACACTTTGGTTAGCACATGAATTTTCGGGGGCATCAAACTCAAAACTTCTTCAATATTACGATTTGATCGAAAAAACGTTAGCTGATGAAGGAATCTTGGAGCCTCTTCGTATGGAAGAACTTTCTTGCAGTTTCGCCGACAAACTTCATGGAATAAATAACCCATTTGAAGGAGGAGAAGGATTTGACAGAATTTAAACCAGTTGGTTTTGTTCGTGAAGTAAAAGGAGATACCGTTTCTTTTTTCCTAAACCAAGGAGTTACCCTTTCTTTTGGTCAAATAGTCCGAATAGATTCTGATAGCCGAAGCTTCTACGCTCGAATCGTAGATGCTGGTAGTTCTTCTACTTTGAATACTAATGAACAACTTCGTGAAGCTGAAGGTAAAGAATCCTTTGGTCCCTACTCAAGCTATAGGCATGTCGACGCGATACTTTTTCTTGAAAGAACCTCTGATAGGACGCGTTCTCCAACCTTTAATCCTAATTATATGGATCGGGTATTTACAACTAACAAAGATGATTATTCTGTTTTAAGAATCGCAGGTGATCTAGAGATTGGTCTTCTTCGTTCTGGGGAAGAAGTTCTGGGTGAGGTAGGTGTGGATGTAAAAGCAATCCCAAAAATGATGGGTATGTTCGGGATGACTGGATCAGGGAAAACGAACACTGAACTTATCTTAAATGCTCGAATAATAGATAATCCAGAAACTGTTGGTCTTATTTTTGATTTTGCTGGTCAACTATTATCTGGGAAAGATATTGGATCTGAAACAGTCGGTCTAAGAGAACATCCTCTTTATTACAGTAAAGTTCGTTATTACTCGGCTCGAGATGGTAAAATCTGCATCGGTTTAAGGACACTTACTCCTGGAAGATTATGGACTATCTTTCCTGACATTGGACGTCCACAAATTCGTGTTGCCCGTAGATTGTATGAAAATTTAGGAACTTGTTGGATTGAACAAGTTCTCGAAACCTATCGTTTAGATGGATATTCAGGGGTTGGACGAATTATCAATTATCAACAAAAGACAGTAATCAGTGCTCTAATGAGCCGACTTTCTGATCTCCCTCCTCACCTTTACCCCCCATCAAATTATAATTTTATTGACGATGTGGTTCAGAATATTAGTGAAGGAATTACTTGCCTAATCGACATTTCAGGTTTAACTTCTGAGGAGCAACAAAATGTTACTTGCCTCACAGCAACCAACATTGCACAATATTATAAGAATTCTTGGGAAAATAATTTTGAGGCATGGAAAAAACTTCCTACTTTGCTGATTACCCTGGAAGAAGCTCACGAATTTCTTGACCCTGAAATACACAAAACAATATTTTCTGATATTGCGCTTACCTATCGCAAATATCGTGTTGGATTAAATGCTGTAACGCCAAGACCTTCCAAAATAAATCGTGATGTCTTTGCTGAATTGTGGACAAAAATTATTATGAAAACCGAATTGAAAAGAGACAGAGATTATCTCACTCAAAATACACCATATATGGAATACAGTGATACAGAGATTAAAATGCTTGATATCGGAGAAGCTTTGCTTATTTCAGAACCCCAAATTAGGTTTGCTGTTCCCTTTAAAGTAATTCACTTTCCTGATTATCTGAAACAGAGAGGAAAAGCTGATTATAATTTAAGTGAATCACAGTCACTTTCTGAAATGGATAATAATCTTAAACGAATTCGGGAAGCTGGAGAATCTCTTGTGGATACGTAATAATTTAGGAACCACTAACTTCCCTTTTCTTTAGTATTTTTTCCATTTCTTCCTTTAGCCGATACACATAGGGCATCTTGTGAGTATCTCTTTCTAGATAACCGTCTTTGTATAACTTCTTCATTAGACGTGCAGTATGCTCCCTTGTGAGATCAATTTTATCTCTTATTTCAGGCGCAGTC
>JARRMA010000271.1:0-3356 GCA_037386505.1 Candidatus Bathyarchaeota archaeon | reverse complement strand
GAAATAGAACATTACCAAATTCTAAAAACAATTAAAGGAAAAGACCTTGTGGGTATAAAATATGAGTATCCATTTAACGATTTAATTCCCAAACAAAAGGAACTTGATCAACATCCCTTAATCCATACCGTTGTAGCTGAAGACTTCGTTGATGTTTCTACAGCAACAGGAATAGTCCATCTTGCCCCTGCAAATGGTGAAGATGATTATTCAGCAGCTCAAAAGAGAAACCTACCTATGTTTGCACCTTTCGATGAACAGGCAATCTTTACAGAGGAAGCAGGAAAATTCAAAGGATTTTTCGTTAGAAAAACTGACAATATGATAGTTGAAGAACTCGAGAAAAGAGGACTTCTCCTCAAAATCGGTAAAGTTAAACACGAATATCCTACGTGTTGGCGTTCTCACCACAAATTAATATGGTTAGCTCGACGAGAATATTTCATCTGGACTAATAAAATCAATAGTAAAGTGATGGAAGCTGCACAGAAAGTAAAATACTTCTATGATAGCCCAAAAAACCGATTTCTCGCTTTTCTCAAAGAAGGAAAACCATGGTGTATATCTAGAGATCGAGTATGGGGTTCACCTTTACCTATCTGGGTTTGTGAAAATTGTGGCAAAAAAACCTTAATTTCTAGCAAAAAAGAGATTCTCGAAAAAGCTATTGAACTTCCAAGCAATGATTTTGAGCTCCATAAACCATGGATAGATCGCATAATGTTGAAATGTAAAAATTGTGGAGGCAGAATGATCAGAGAATCTTTTGTTTTTCCAGAAGCTCCTTATGAAGAATTCCTATTTCAGGGATTTGTTCTAGATGCAAAAGGCCGAAAAATGAGTAAAAGTCTAGGAAATGTTTTAGAAATCAACAAATTGTTACATGAACGCTCAGCAGATATAACGAGATTCTATTTTTTGTGGAAATGCTCACCAATCGACTCGATGAATTTCGATCCCAAAGAATTGAAGGGACGACCTTATCAAGTCTTAAGCACTCTATATTATCTTCATAACTTCTTTATACAAAACTCAGAATACGATAATTTTTCTCCAAAGATACATACACTGGATTGGGCAAAAAAAGAAAATTTGCTTAGTTCCCCAGATATGTGGCTCTTATCCAAGTTACAGAAATTAATCAGAGAATTCACGAAAAAGACAGAAGAATGTGAGTTTAATTTTGCGTTATCCGAACTAGAGGATTTCATAGTCAATATTTTTAGTCGAGAATATGTACCTATGATTAGAAAAGAACTTTGGAGTGATGATCCAGAAACACTAAATCGCAGACTAGCTGTTTACTCAACTCTTTGGAATACTTTAAAAGTACTTGTTTTATTATCCAATCCAACCACACCATATCTTAGCGAAGCCCTATATCAAACAATCTTCAAAAAATTGGATAATTCACTTCCTGAAACAGTTAATTTGGAAAACTGGCCTAAGCCAGATAAAAATTTGGAAGAACCCACCCTAGAAACTGAATTTGATATACTTTTACAGACTTTGCCTATCTTGTATACTGCTAGACAGAATTCTCAACTGAAACGGCGATGGCCTCTAGCGCAAGTGATTGTTATAGCTCCTAAAAATGTTCAGATAGCTATACGTAAATTGGAATCGCTATTTTTAGAATTGAGTAACGTAAAAACTATTGAATATTTAGATAAATTACCTGATTTTGATCCTGAAAAGTGGGCAACAGCTTCTGAAGGTGATATACATATTTTACTTGATAAAATACGCAATGACTCTCTTGAAGGGGAAGGTCTTATGCGTGATTTAGCTCGAAGAGTTCAAGCTCTCAGGAAGGATTTAGGTTTTTCACCAACTGATATAGTTAATGCCGTTTATATTGCAAAGCTTGAAACTCGGGACATAAATCTGTTGGAACCTTTTATCCATGAAATGGAAGAACTTGTGCGTGCTAAAAAAATTAATGTGACCAAGGACATATTCGATATAGAAACTGATTGGCATGAGAACAAACTAGATAAAAAGAAAGTATTTGTGGCTGTTTTATAGAATCGATATAACTCCAAGTTTATTTATTGTTATATAAATCAACAAAAAATATTCAATTGATTTGGAAGAAATTGTATGCCTGAGGAAATCAAGTTTGGTGTTTTTCTGCCTTTCTATGTTATTAATAGAAAAAAGAGAATGCCCATTTTCAATCAGCTTCAAGATGTGGTTCAGGAATGTGAAAAACTTGGATATTCTTCAATTTGGTTGGATGACCATTTAATGTTTAATCAAAAACCAATTCTAGAATGCTGGACGACTATTTCGGGTCTTTCAAAAGTGACTAAAACAATAAAATTGGGAACCATGGTAACATGTAACTCCTTTAGAAATCCAGCTTTACTTGCCAAGATGAGTGCAACAGTTGATAATATATCAAATGGGAGATTAGAACTAGGTATCGGAGCGGGGATACAAAAAGAGGAACATATAGCATATGGTTTTCGTTTCAACTCATCAAAAATTAGAATAAACCATTTAGATGAAGCAATTTGGATTATAAAAAAACTTTGGACCCAAAAGAATGTTTGTTTCAATGGTAAATATTATAAAATTAAGAATGCCTATTGTGAACCAAAACCCATTCAAAAACCTCATCCACCATTAATTATCGGTGGGGGAGGAGAACAATTGATGCTAAGATTAACTGCAAAATACGCAGATCGATATGATTGGGGATATCTTCCTTCTCCAGAATTATATCGTCGTAAACTTGAGATTTTAAAAAATTATTGCAAAACCATTGGAAGAGATTTTGATGAAATTGAAAAATCATGCTGGCCCATAGGTCAAATTTTTATTGGAAATGAACGAAAAAACCTAGAAAAAAAGGGTTCACAAACAAGTTCAAAAGACATTTTTACAGACCATATTATGCAAGAAAACTTTGTTTATACCCCTGAAGATTACCTAAACCAAATTCGATATTACATTAATTTAGGCGTAACGTATTTCATGTTGTTTTTCTCTGATGTTTCTAACTTTAAGGGATTAAGGCTTTTCGCAAAAAAAGTTATTCATAAAATATAATAGAATATTTGAATCATTTTTAAATTTATATTGATACTCAGAACGGCATTCCCAGAGGAACTACCGACAGGATAAAAACAATAACTAAAACAATTGCACCAATTTTTCTTTTCAATGTTAGTTTAGAAACATCATCTAGAGGACCAGGATGTTTAGTAGCGGAAAAAAAGAGAGCTACTATTGCCATTGGCCACCATATAATAGCCAAGAGTATGATTCCCGCGTACGAAATGATTTGATGTTGCTTGCTATTCATCAAACTTCGAGCTACATGTCCGCCATCAAACATACCTGATGGT
>JARRMA010000270.1:0-2898 GCA_037386505.1 Candidatus Bathyarchaeota archaeon | reverse complement strand
AGAAGAACTTTACACCGACATGGTTACAGCTTACAAAACAGGATCAAAATACATAGTAGTTTTTAACTATCCTAAACTTGACAAATACGGACTACTAACAGAAGACCATTTTGAATCTTTGAAAAAATTTTGGAACTACATACAAAATAATCCCCAAGATTTTGGAGTCAAAAAAGCAAAAATAGCATACATTTTACCTCAAGACTATGGATTTAGCCTTCGTCGACCAGACGACAGAATTTGGGGACTATTTGAATCAGATGAACTGTCAGCAAAAATTTGGAACGACGTAAACTTACTTGTCGACAAACTTAAATTAAAAACCCAAACGAGCCTAAATATATAAAAAATATCCAGTATTTCAGAGCCTTAATGTGGATACTAATTTTTTAGCTATTCAATTATTCTTATTAGACTACAAAATATTAAAGTAAATATTATGTTCGAAATGGTCATCTTTGATTGGGACGAAACATTAGCCCATACAAAAAATACTGCAGTAAAATCATTCAAAAAAACATTAGAAGAAATAAACCTTAATGTTTCAAATGAATACATCAAAAAACAAATGGGAAAAAGCGCCAAAGAAATCCTACTTGAAACCCTAAAAAAATTTAACAAACAATACAATGAAGACAAAATTGAACAACTATTACAAAAAAGAATCCAAACAGAAATCAAACTAAGCCAAAAAATAAAACTTCACGATGGCGCAATTGAACTCTTAGACAAAATAAAAGGAAAAACAAAACTTGCTCTTGCCACTATGAATGACAAACCAGTAATAACCCATTTACTAAAACAACACAAACTAACAGAATATTTTGACATCGTACTATCAGCAAATGACGTCAAAAAATCAAAACCTAACCCAGAAATATTCCTAGAAGCTGCAAACAAATTTACTATACAACCTAACAACTGCGTTGTAATAGAAGACTCAATATTTGGAATACAAGCAGCAAAAAAAGCAAAAATGAGCTGCATAGCAGTCTCATTGGGAGCTTATTCAAAAAAAGAACTAGAAAAAGAAAAACCAGACCTTGTTGTAACTTCATTAAAACAAATAAAACCAATACTAAACTTTATACTCCAATAAGATGCACGTATTCAGGTTTTACGTGATTTATTTTTTTGTTTTTATCGTAGCAATCGGTTTGTATTAAATTGAATTATGGGATTAATAATTGTGAAATAATCTCTTTTTGATAACTAATGCAGACAAAGTTGCAACTAAGAATAATGGCAAGATTGTTAATAATGGAAACTCTGGAATTGTAATCTTGGGTGTCGCTTCTTTGTTTAATGTAGTCAAGAATGGAGTAAAAGTGATTGAACCCAAGTTAAAATCATATTTTAAGTCATAAAGTGTTTGATTTATTTCAGCTATATCCGTTGTTCCCCACCAATTTAATGTAGCATTCACGTCTTCTGAAATCCCTAATTTAAGATTATATTGATTAGAATAGATATTATTGTATACGACAGTTGTTGGTTGAAAAATTTCAATTCCAACATTATTGTTAGTTATCGAGTTATTTAATATAGTTGCTGATGCATGATGTTGGGCTACTCCCTTACCTGAATTGCCAATAATATAATTATTTCTGATTAAGGCAGATGAATTTGGAGTTCCTATGACATAGTGCGGTTTGTAGTATGCCACATATATTCCATCAATGTTGTTCTTAACTTCATTATGTTCTACTGTTAATGTACCATAGAATCGTGCGTTTATTCCAGTTAAACAATCAGAAACAGTATTACCCGAGATGTTAAAATTATCTGAATAAAACGCATAAATTCCAGTTTGTTTGCCATTACCCGTTATTACATTATTTAATATTATAGCTGGTATTGCTTGGACATGGACAACATTGTAATCTCCTCGAATATCAATGACATTACTTATAATTTCAACTGATCCACCACTGGCATCAACATGGATGCCATCTTTGAGGATGTTATCTGAGATTTTGGGGAAGCCTTGGGTAACTAGGATTCGACAATTAAGAGTATTATTTGATATTAAAGGTGAACCACTAATGGAGACGCTATTGGGTAAAGCGTTAGTAACGGTGTTTTCCAGAATTATTGGTGAACCGCCAATACTGAGTTTACCCGTAATTGTGTTGTTTGAAACAGTTGGTGAGCCCCCAATATTCAGGTTAAGAACAAAGTTCTTTGATATTTTAGGAGAATTTGCGATATTTATTTCAGAACTACTAAGATCTGAATTTTCAATTATGCATCCAGAATTTGTTTCCTCGTTCCAGTTAGAGCTTGACTCCGAGAATACTATTTTTCCACCATTAAAAGTAATTCTTTCTGAGTCATTCCCTTTTGCGATTAGTGTGCCATCGATTTGAATGTAATAATTGTAAAGATTTACAGTTGTTCCGGGTTCAATTGTCAAAATTACCCCGTTATTCACGAGTACAGGTCCTTTAAGTTCGTAGGGGCTGTCTGTTTTTGTCCAAATTGTATTGGAGTTGATTATACTTGGAACATCAGTAGCTTGGACAAATTTAATATTCGCAGAAATAATTATTAGCATTCCACTAACTAAGCTAATTAATAGAAATATGCGAACAAGTGATTTTAATGCTCTAAACCCCACTAAAGACCCCAAAATATACAATGTTTTTCTGAAAATAAAGGCATTTTTGTCAACAAAAATTGACTAAATAGAAGATTAATAAGTCAAAAAAGTTTGACCTAAATATTTTAGGTTTGAAAAATTAAAAAAGGATTTTTGGAAAAACGTGATTTTTAGGTGTTTTAACATGATTTACTGTTTCGTTAAACAATGCGTGGACAACAATTAAGATAAAATTTTAACATTTTTTTGTTTGTCATAACTTTTTTTGATTTATGTTTCTAGCCCAATTTCGCGCA
>JARRMA010000269.1:0-2613 GCA_037386505.1 Candidatus Bathyarchaeota archaeon | reverse complement strand
CTTCTTGTAACACTAGTATCTGTTGGAGTTGCTGTAGCTTGCGATTTCTTACTCTCTATGGTCATGGGTTCCAAAGGACCCAAAAACACAAGTTCTGCTATTGTTTTCGGGTTAATTGTAGCATTGTCATACTCGTTGGGTGAACCAACGTTGATGTCAACTGGAACCGTATACCCAGTGTTAGCTGGAGGTTATGAACAATACATATATCCTGCACTGATTTCAGCTTTGGGTTTGATTGTGTTCAAGAAAATTGCAGGCTTGGCTAAACGAAAATATGTTAACCCCGCAGCAATTGCCAAACTATTAGTTCTCGGTTTGCTCTTTTTGCCTATGATTACAGACGTAAATGTTCTAATACCAACTGATCATACTCAGTCAATAAACCTACAAGCTCCTTTAACTGAAGAGTTGTTTGGAAGTACTTTGATTACATGCTATGGAGATCAAAATACAGCTTTAATGCGAGCGATGTCTGCTTATTCAGAAACTGGGGCCTTTATTCCAGGAGTTTTGTTGCCGGAAGCAGCTTTCAACATGGTGATAGCAAAATATCATGGATGGATAGGTGGATTCTCTAGTATTTTAGTAATTGCAATTGGTTTGCTATTATTGGCCGTTTCGAAAGGTTATTTCAAATGGAGAGTAACTCTATCCTACTTAGTAGGGACTGGAGTTCTAGCAGTTATTATGGGTATCATTTACGGTGGAGATGTAATATTAACAGACATTACATTTAGATTACTATTCCATTTATTTATGGGTAGTTCGATTTTCTTGGCTTTCTTCATGGCAACTGATCCAGCGACTTCTCCAATAACTCATACTGGTCAAATAATATTTGGAGTAGGTTTAGCTATATTGACGATGATTATTCAAGTATACACAGGATTTCTTGGAGGATCAATTCTTGCTTTGGTAATTATGAACGTTACCTGTCCAGTACTGGATCGTGTAGGAGTTCCTAAGGCGCGAAAAGAAAGAATAGCATGTGCTGTACCCCCGAAGGCTAGAAAGTTTTCAGAAGTACAAGTTACCCAATGTATCAGATGTGGACGATGTCTTTACGTTTGTTCTTCAAGGCTTCCTACAGTCTCTATTAAAGAAGCTGCGGATAAAGGAGATTGGGCAAGAGTAAAGAAACTTGGTGTTGAATACTGCCAGCAATGTGGAACATGTTCATTTGTTTGTCCTGCAAGAATCGATTTGAAAGGCGCAATGCGTGCTGCTAAAGAAAAGGTACAAAAGTCGTAATTGTTTGCAAATTCTTAAAAAAGTGCGCATTTATTGCGCACGCACCTTTTATTTTTTTATATTCTTAATTTTTTAATATTTTACGCTGTTTTTATTGAAACTGAAAACAATTCTGTTTCTTTATATAATAATTTGATCCTTTTGGTCATTGATTGCACAAAATATAAATGTATAATGATAGTAAAATGGAAAAAGAAAGGAATGAACAAAAAATGGCAAGCTGGACTGAATGGACAATAAATGACATAATCTATGGGCTAATCTTACCCGTTATAGTTGCATTCTTAATCATAATATTCCCAGTAGAACTTTCAAAGATTCTTGCAGGTATTGACCCCTCGTTACAACTTAATGCAATACTTATCGATGGACTTGGAGAAGCTATTCTTACTACCGCTATTCCATTATTTGCAGGATTAATCTGGAATGGTTGGGCTGGTGGTGGTGCAGGATTCCTGTTAGGAAGCATTTATGCTTTGTATGTAAACGATGTTTATTCTGTAATGGCCGCTACAACTGGTATGGGAATGACTGGTATGGGAATGGTTGGAGACATAAGTACACTTGGTTACGTAGTAAGCGCAATGTTACTCGGATATATGTCTGGAGCGTTAAATAGAGGATCCTATAGCTTCCGACGAATGGTTGTAGCTGCGATGATCGCTTCACTTATTGGTGGACTAATTCAACTATGGACTGGATTAATATCTCCTCTTGGAATGGTTACTGATCCTCTCTATTCTGGATTCCTTATTCTACTTCCCAAAGTAATCTATGCTATCATTATACCGATATTTGTCACCCTCTTCGGATGGTTTGGTATATCACCAAGACAAATGATGTAATTAGAAAGCCCAATTACATCATCAAAATTTCCACTTCCTTTTTCTTTTTTCTTTAATCTATTTTAATAGCAATTAGGATATTTGTCAGAGTCATATTTTGTACAATTTTGATTTTTTTATCATGCAAAACATATTAAGTATGTGCTTTGTTGTATTTGTGGAAAATAATAACCGCTCGGGGAAGAACTATGAAGCCTCATATTACTCTTGTGAATCCTCCATATCCTGAAGGTGCACATCAACATCCTCCATTTACTCCTTTAGGTCTAGGATATTTAGCTGCTGTTTTAGACAAGAATGATTATTCTGTTAATGTGATTGATTGTCAGGCTCTTAGAATTTCTTATGGTCAATTTAAAGATGAAATTAGTAAATGCAAACCAGATATTGTCGGTATGACCTCGACAACACTTACCTATAAATCTGCTTTAAATATCGCAAGAATCGTCAAAGAAGTCCATCCAATCTGTTTAACTATTCTTGGGGGTTGTCATGTTACGTTTTGGGATAAGGA
>JARRMA010000268.1:0-2618 GCA_037386505.1 Candidatus Bathyarchaeota archaeon | reverse complement strand
AAAGCTAAACCTGATTATGCTAGGTGTGTTGATGTAAGCACCAAAAATTCGTTGAAACAGATGATAGCACCGACCTTAATTGGTTTAGTTGCTCCTGTTGTAGTGGGGTTTTCTCTCGGAATATGGCCACTAGCTGCTTTCCTACTCTCAGCAACAATTGTGGGTGCATTGTTGGCTACATTCATGTTTAATGCTGGGGGTGCATTTGATAATTCAAAGAAGTACATCGAAAGTGGTAGGTTAGGTGGAAAGAACACAAAAGCACATGAAGCAACTGTTACAGGAGATACTTTTGGGGATCCGCTGAAAGACACCGCAGGACCATCTTTACATATTTTAATAAAACTTCTCAACATTGTTTCAATCACTTTGCTTCCTGTATTAATAGCTCTAAACCTCTAGCCAGTCTTCAAGAAGAATTTGTTCGTTACTAGTACTGTTATTTTACATCCGCAGATTCAGGTTTTAGATGTTCATAATCGTTCAGCAATCGAAAAGTAACAACCCTTCTGAAAGACTTAACTGGTGAAGAGATAACAGAACCGTCTTCCATAACATCTATTATCTACACCGGAAATAGTTGTGAATTGTTTTGAATTCCGTTGCTAGCGGTAGTGAATGTATCTTAAATGGGCAGATAAGATGGTGAGATTGTGTCTTTAGAAGCAAGTTCTTATAATATTGTTCCCGAGGTTCCGCAGACGTACACAGGAAACTTGTATGAGTTTATTTACAGGAGTTTTCTACTTCCTCAAAAACATCGTTTCTCAGATATTTCGAGGTCAACATCATCAGGTGTATTTTCTATTAATTATTCAGTTTTAGATTCATCTGGAAACAAGAAAATGAGAGTTAATGTATCTGGAGTTGACCCGATTAACGTAGATATTCAACCACTTATCGAAGGAGTTTCTGAAGAACAAATCTTTGAGGCAAAGGAAGACGTTGCTGTAGCAGTAGATATGTTTGAAAATCTGGTTAGAAAGAACAGTTTGTTCTTTGCTTGGAGAGAAGGGGAATCTGTCATACCTGAAACTGTATCTAATGGAGGCAATAAATCACTTCGACGCATTTTTTTGGAAACTCAGGTAATATTTATGGTTCTTTTCATGAGTGTAGGATTATTTCTGTTTTTATTCCTTGGACCTTTGGCTCCTATCGTCCTACTTGCAATCCAGTTTGGTTTTGTTTTCTATTCGAACAAAATAGTTGCCAGAACTGCCGATTGGCATATCAACAAAAGGAATCCTATTATTCATATTTTGCAATATCCCTTGTCTCCTCAAGAAGTTGATCCAATTAAAAAGTTATCGAAAAACGATTTAATTAAGCTCAAGAAAGAAATCTACAAAGAGACGATAGCTGAAAACGGAGAGCTTGATTCCCAAAAGGCGCATGAGATATTATCGAGGTTTGGGATTGAGTTAAAACGGGAGAATTTAATTTCAAGGAAAGTAAATGCCTATGAAATTGTTAAAAGAACAGCTGACAAGTTCGGTTATAGAGTACCCGAAATAGTTGTTTCTAACACATTGTTGCCTAATGCTGCTGCTTCGGGTCCCAGCCCGAGTCGCGGAGTAGTTCTTATAACAACAGGAACATTTCTACAACTTGATGAAGAGGAAATCGTGAGCGTCTTGGGGCACGAATTCGGTCACATGAAAGGACGTGACCCACTTTGGTTGTATAGTTTGTCGGCAGTTCAGTATCTTTTTTGGTTCTACATAATTTTCGGCTTTTTTCCAACCGGTTCTTTTTTCCTGCTGATAATTTATTACTGGGCACTGATGACTTTGATGTATTTTGTTGCTAAGTTCTTTGAAGCTAGAGCTGACTTGATATCAGCCATGGTCATAGGTAAACCGAAAGTATTAGCAGCAGCCTTAGAAAAGATCGGATTTCAGCGATTGCTTTACGAACGTCAACCTTCCTTTCGCGTTCAAGAATGGTTGAGCCTAAACCCGCATCCGCCCGTATACTTTAGAATTTCAAGATTACGGCAACTAAAACAGAACTTTCAGGTAAAGCATCCGCTTATTCAATCTGCGAAGGAAGTTACAAGGGGCTTTTTGAATAGCATAGCATGATTCATAATCTCTGGATTTTTTACACACTTTTCTTATTTTTACAAGTGCGTTCATTAAGAATTTTGTATATAACCAACACTTTCAACACTGTTACACCTATTTTCTCTAAACAATACAAATAAACACAACAAATATAGCATAGGTTAACAATTTAATGTATAGTAATTTTTTTAAAATTATTTACCAGGGATCAAAAATCTATGCGAGACCTCGTTTGTAATAAGGATGTCCAAAGCGATGAATTCACTCTGAAGGTAGGAAACAACAGATTCTATTTCTGCTCTCAAGATTGCTTAGAAAAGTTCAAGACTAATCCAAAAGATTTCATTGAACAACACATAAATGATCTCATTATTATAGGTGCGGGACCAGCCGGTTTAACAGCTGCTGTGTACGCCTCAACCCTAAGAATTAACACATTTCTTATTTCTATGGAAATGGGAGGCCAAATTATCGATAGTTCAAAGATCGAAAATTATTTAGGGTTCCAACTCATCTCTGGTCCAGAATTAATTAAGAAATTTGAGGATC
>JARRMA010000267.1:0-3295 GCA_037386505.1 Candidatus Bathyarchaeota archaeon | reverse complement strand
CTATATAAATTTAAATAATTTGAAATATAACGTAGTGTATGTGATAGGATATGCAAAGAAAATACCGATTTGTAACAATTGCAGGAATCGTATCCATACTTGTTATAGTTCTCTACGCTTACAACCTAACAGCAGGTCAGCCAGTTCTAGGTAGCAGTTCGCCTCTAGAAAACGAAAATCCAGATAACCTAGAAATTCTTAATGAGGAAAATATGTTCGTAGTTCCTGAGAGCCCCCTAGGAACATTTGGAATAGTCTGCAGTTGCGCACTAGCACTAGGACTATTTGCAATTAAGAAAAGAACAAAATAACACTAAATTACTTCAATTACCCATCAACTGACTAAATTTCAGCAATAATATTACGTTAGTACCTTTTTCTTAAATTTAATAGATGCACACACCTTGGAAAAAACGGCAAAGACACGAGTTGTTGCTAAATCCCTCAATCACTTCCAAGTCGGTTTCGATTAGACGACTTCTAAATAATCCAAAAAATTTGGGAAAGCAAGAATCTTCAAAGTTAGCAACGAGTTAATAGCCAGGCTCAACAATCTACTAAGAAAAAAACCAAAGGGCATTCGGGACATCAAATAAGCAAACGTCATTCTATGATTTAAGAAAACGTATTGTAAACAAACTTCAAAACCCTCAAATAATGAATATTGGCTTTCATAGTTTACGCCACTGGAAAGCTACAATGCTTTACCATCAAACCAAAGATGTTCTCTACGTCAAAGAGTTCTTAGATCATAACAAAGTTGAAACTACACTGCGTTACATTCAGCTTGCAGAAACCCTATTCAAAGAAACAAAAGATGAGTATACTGTAAGGATAGCCAGTAAACCTGAAGAAATCAAAGCGTTGCTAGAAGTTGGTTTCGAGCTCCTATGAAAAAAATGACCTTGTATATTCCCGAAAAAGAAGTAACTATAGAAAACGCGTGAAAACTGGTGATTTAGAGTGAAAATTGTTTTTTCCAACCTTTCTTAAAAGGTGAAATCTCTCTTAACCGATCAACTGATTTTGGCACTACTTCCAGAACATAATTCACGTCTTCGTTTGTTGTATATTTTCCTAAAGAGAGCCTAAGAGAGCCATGGGCTTCCTGTGGTTTCAGTCCAAGTGCAAGCAATACATGACTTGCTTCTAGGGAGGTAGAAGAGCACGCTGAACCTGTGGAAGCGGATACACCGTTTATGTCTAGTTGCATGAGAAGGGATTCTCCTTCAATGTATGCAAACCAGAAGCTGGCATTGTTAGGCAACCTTTTTGTGGGATGTCCTGTCAGATGCGCATCTTCTATGCTTAGAAGTCCTTTTATGAGCTTGTCTCTTAGACTGGTCTGTTTTTTAGCGTCAGAGGCCATTTCCTTTTTTTGGATTCTAGCTGCTTCGGCGAAACCGACAACTCCGGCAACATTTACTGTTGATGACCGTTTTCTGAATTCGTGTCCTCCTCCATGGAGAAGGGGCTCAATTTTTGTGCCTTTCCTTATGTACAGTCCGCCAACTCCTTTGGGACCATACATTTTGTGAGAACTAACAGACAACAAGTCTAAGTTCATTTTATTCACATCAATAGGAATCTTGCCAAAGCTTTGTGCAGCATCAGAATGAAAATACACATCTTTTTCTTTGCATATTTTTCCTATCTTTTCTATATCTTCAATGGTACCTATCTCATTGTTGGCATGCATTATCGAGACTAGGATAGTGTCTTTTCCTATCGCGTTTTCTAACTCGGTTAAATCTACGAACCCGAAATTGTCTACGGGAAGACGAGTGACCTTGAATCCTTGTTTTTCTAGCCATAAAGCAGGCTCGAGAATACAGTGATGTTCTATTTGGGAGATTACTATATGGTTTCCTCTTTTTCGGTTGGCAAAAGCTATTCCCTTTAATGTCATGTTTGCTGCTTCAGTTGCGCTGCCCATAAATATTAATTCATCTGGTTGGGCATTCATCAGTGAAGCTACAGCTTCTCTGGATTCATCTAACGCTGCTTTTGCTTCTCTCCCCTGCTTATGGAGAGAGACACTGTTACCAAATTTTTCATTGAAGTATGGTTTCATGGCTTCGACTACTCTGGGGTCAGCGGGCGTGGTTGCGGCGTAGTCCATGTAAACTCTCATCTAGAACACTCAGGAAAATAACACCGTTATATGATATTTAAATTTAACCACAAAACACACCGGCACTCGAACTTCTGCAGATACCTGCTATAATTCTGGGTAAACAATGACCTGCACAGCAGCAGATATCTAGTGGACACTAAAATGACTTAATAAAAAGGTCACTGTTAAATTCCATACATTCCTACAAATTATTGGTTATCTGTTTGAAATTCATAACCGATGGTATGCTCGGCAAAATTACTCGCTGGCTCCGAATGCTGGGACATGATGTCAACTATTTCCGCTCTACCGACGACAAAAAACTTGTTGAATTAGCAAAAAAAGAAAAACGAGTCCTCCTTACCCGGGACCGTGAATTGGTTAAACGGGCAAAAGGCTTGGGAGCAGAAGCTGTCCTGGTTGAGACATCTTTAGTTTCAAGCTGGAGATCGATTTGAGGGTTTCTAGGTGTCCTATATGTAATGGAAGGATTGAACTTGTGCCCAAAGAGAAGGTGGCCGATGACATTCCTAAAGCGACTTCCAAACATTATGAAGAATTCTGGAGATGCACGAGATGCGGCAAGGTGTATTGGCAGGGAGCCCATTGGAAGAAAATAGAAAAAACTATAGAGGAAGCACGAAGCAAGCTCAACCAAACGTAGGATTTTCTGCGTAAGGCTTATTTTGTTCTTCTATTAGAGTCCTCAAATGCATCTATACATAAAATTAGGGAGGTGAAAAAAAGTTGATTGAGGAAGAAGATTGGGAAGAAGATGATGACGAAGATGAAGACGATGACGAAGATGAAGAATGGTAAAACAAAACAATAGTGATAACTATTATGCCGATTTTTTATAATTATAACTCTATTAAAAAGAAACAACTGTAAAAGCAGTTTTTATTTTTCACTTGACAAGCTAGATGTATTCTCATGTAGTTTCTATGGTTTGCATATGTTACACAAGGAGATTTCACAGTTTCTTTTTTCTGATATTTCATTTGCTTTTGAAATGATTGCTTGGCGTTTATCGGAATACCACATTTCACCTTTATTGCCTTGTCTTTTTGCAGATATGCTTAAGCTTTTATTAGCTTCGGGATTACAGAGTTTACAATTAATTGTATGAATTGTTACAACATTTGAAGGATAATCTGCAATTATTAGAAAACCGGAATC
>JARRMA010000266.1:0-2624 GCA_037386505.1 Candidatus Bathyarchaeota archaeon | reverse complement strand
GAATTTGCAAAAGCTGGATGTGATAAAGTTATTGCTATCGAGAAGGGTGGTTTGTTTACAAGATTTATTGAGGAGCGAGTTCATGAAAAGTTTAATGCCCTTTTGGTTTTGACGGCTGGTCAGGCACCTAGGGCAACCAGACATTTTCTTAATCGCTTAAACAGGGAGTTGGATCTTCCTGTTTATATTTTTACTGACGGAGATCCATGGGGTATGCACATTGCTATGGTTATTATTTCAGGTTCTGCAAATGCGGCTCATCTTAGGGGTTTAACTACACCAGATGCTAAATGGGGTGGCGTTTATGCTACCGATATCGTCGATTATAAATTGCCTACTGATCCTTTAACTGATGTTGATATTAAAAGACTTCATGAATTGGAAAAAGATCCCAGATATACTGGTGATTTATGGAAGCGCGAGATAAAGACATTTCTTAAGATTAAGAAAAAGGCTGAGCAAGAGGCTTTTAGTCGTTATGGTTTGACTTACATAGTTGATGAATATTTACCAGCTAAGTTAGAAGAAATGGCTGATTAATTTTTGTATATAATGCTGCTTTCTTTTTTTATTTTTTAATAGATATATCTTGAAATATTTGATTTATTCAATTAATTTAACTGTTCTAAAATGAATAAATTGATTTCAGAATGAAAGTATTGGTTCATAAAAAATGTTAAGTCCCGAGGTAATATTTAGATCAAGAGTAGTCTATCTAATTTTAATCAATGAACCAGATAAAGCTCTTGAAATTTTAAGTAATCATTATGGAATTGTAAAACCTAAACTAACTGTTGGGATGCCAAAAAGGTATTCAAGAAACCCGGCATGTTATGTAGCAAATAAATGTATAATTCATGTTTCTCAAAGGGAGATTCTTTCAAATCCTCATGTAATTCTTCACGAGTTTTATCATCATCTTAGGAATGTTTCAAATGCTCAGGGAGGTATAGAAAAATATGCTGATAGTTTCGCTAGAAAATTTATTCAAGATTACCGAGAAGCTAAAAAATATTTACAATAATTTGTTATTATTGAAATTAATGCGGGCGGTAAATTTGGATAAGGAGGTTGCTATTCGACAGTCCGTTGTGGATAGCATTTTAAGTTATGCTCAGATGTTTCATCCTAAAGAATCAATTCTTCTTTTAAAAGGAAAAGTCGATAAACAGAAAATTTCGATCACGGATGTTCAGATTCCCCCTTTAGCAACTCATGGAAGCAGTTTTTCCGCATTCCCTCTTAGTAGGCTTCCACTTGATTTCTCTATTATCGGAGTTTCCCATTCACATCCTTCAGGAGCCTTAAGACCCTCTATTACTGATTTGAATAAATTTTATGGCAGAATCATGCTAATTACTGCCTATCCCTATAAATCAATTAATGATATAATAATTCTCGACCGAAAAGGAAAGCCAGTAAAATATACCGTTTTTTAATTCATCAAATTACAATCTTGTATTAATGGCATTTTGTTCAAATGATTTCTAGAATATCTTATTAGAAAATTATTAGTCAACATTATTAAGAAAATTATGCTCAATAAGAGTTATATTAGAATATGTCATGAAACTGTAAAGTAAAACCTTGAGGTTTTAGAATGAGCGAAAATTTACCTACGGGATTATTCGTATCCGAAAAATTATTCGGTTTAGTACTCATTATCGTTGGTGCAATTGTAGCAAATTCCTCTCTTAATCCCCCTCCGGGAGATATACGTTATTTTTCAGGAATTTTCACATTTATTGGTTTGATAGTTCTAGTTGTTGGACTATTTCTAATTGTAACCAAAACCGAATAAAATGACCTCTAGTTTTTTTATCAATGCTTTTCTAAAGAATTTCCAAATAAAATAATTGGTATTTCTTAAAATTCTGTATATCAAATGATCGCAAGCATCATAATAACCGCAATCATTCGATTTATTTCATTGGTTGCTCCCATAACATCTCCAGTTACGCTCTCTAAAGTTGAATTAGCATAGGATTTCAAAATTAATACGGCTATACCCATAACAGAAAGAACCCAAAGAAATGAAATGCCAAGTAAAAGAAAACCAACAACTGAGCATAGAAGCAAAGAACTTAGAGCCTTAATATGTTTATTCTTCATAGATTCAACAACAAAAAATCCCATTCCTTTATAATTTGGCAGCTTCCCCAAATACGCAGTTAGAACCATACTTTCTTTAGCCACAACTTCCGCTACAATGGCAGCTTTAAAAATATTCCAACTCGAAAAACCTCCAAACGCTAAACCTGTCAGAGTTAGAACAATTACCGCAGACCCGACAGCTGCTGCACCAGTATACATGTCATGCATTATCTCTATCCTTCGTTTAGTGTCACCTCTAGCCATTGCAGCGTCACTAAAATCCAAAAGCCCATCTAAATGATGAAATCCTGTCATTAACTGAATACTTATCAAGACAAGAAAACCAGAAATATAGTGAGGCAAAAAAATATTTGATATAAAACCAAATATGCCAGCTATTAATCCTATTACTAACCCGATTAATGGAGAAAGGAAAAAATATTTAGAAATTGCATCTATGGCTTCCATTCCTACTGGTATAATTGTCAAGAAACCGAATAATCCTTTCAACCCCTTGATAAGCAACTAGA
>JARRMA010000265.1:0-2625 GCA_037386505.1 Candidatus Bathyarchaeota archaeon | reverse complement strand
ATATTTCAAAGAGTTGCTCAACAACTGAACAAGGAAGTGTCTTGGGAGTATCAAATTCTATTTCTAGTGTTGCATATATTCCAGGTCCTCTCATCGGAGGTTTTCTTTTTGAATTTGCTGGCCAAAGTATTCCCTTTTTTATATGTTCAGGCATTTTATTGTTTGCATTTGTTATCGGCTACAGAATATTTTTTGTTAAAATACAAGATGCAAAAAAATAGCTATTTGTTTCTAAATTCCTTAAAATATATTGGATTTTTTATATATTTCTGATTTCTTAGTTTCTTTACTATCACTGATTTTTTGCAGTCTAATGGATCATCACTTTGTGTTATTTTGATTTCTCCATCGAAAAGATTGATAATCGCCTTAGATTGATCTGGAGGATGCATGTCTGGATCCATGGCTGCTAAAATTGTAAAACCTTTTAAAGTTAAATCAGTTAGCAATTCAGAAATCCATCTTCTTGTTGCTTCCACTTTATGCGTTATTAAAATATCAGAAACTGTTTCTATACAAATTCGCTTCTCTTTAGAAGTATCTACCTTTCTGCAAGCTTTAGTCAACGAAATAGAAAGATTTGTTATATCTGTTTTGCTTCGAAGTTTATAGACGTTCGGTAAATTTGGGATATAATTCTTAGGCTTTGGATTGCATAATATAAGAATGAAATTTTGGTTTTTCAAGAGATTGTCTATACTGTTAGCTTCAGTAGAAATATAAAATACGATTTCATCATCTTTGATACCAGATTTTAAAAAATTCTTTATCAGATGATCTCTTTCATCAATAGGAGATCCAGTTAAAACAATAGTTGACCCTTTTGGAATGCCGCCAAGAAGAAGTGAATCTATTTCAAATGTTCCAGTGGTAACACGATTTTCTAGAGTTATTTCTTCAACTTTAATTTCAATGGTTTTCAACTTCAAATATTTATTTTGTCCAAGTTCATCTAAATAATAAACTTTTGGACTAAATTGATAATTTCCTTTTCTAGAAGCTTGAAGGATCAATTTTATTTCAACTAATTTTAGTGGGGCAAGATGTTTTCCTTTCATATTTAGGGTTGTATCTTCTATTCTATAGATTTCTGGTTTTTTGACTACCACAAAATCTGGAGGGATAAAATTCTCAACCTTTGTAAGTAACGCAGGCTCTTTTCCTGCATTAACAAATTCTACCGATAAACAGAAAGATTCCCCAACTTTTAGTTCCTGGATATCTGTAATAATATTTGCTTGAACATTAGCATGGTCAAATTTTTCTAAACCTATTGAAATTTCATCCGTTGATGTTGGAGCAGTAAATGCTGAAGTAGTTGAAGCAATTGCAGGTGCCTTCATTAATTCATTTAATGAAATAGCTAATGTTTTTTCTTCATTGACATTAGTCAAAATATTCTTTACATGAATAACTTTTTCAGGTTGTCTAGCTTTCATAAATGAACCTGCTGCCCTCTGCAGTAGGTTTTCAGCCATCTGATATTGTTTCGTCTTCTTTTCCGGATCAATTTCACTCTCGGCCTGATTAATAAAAATGTAAGCATCAAAAAGACGAAGAGTTCCTTTAGCATGTTCTGAAGCGTTTCTTAGCCCAGCTTCTAAATAGTTTGTTGCAGCATTCTTAATATGTCGTTTAGCTATGGCATTATCAGATAAACTCATGCTAATTTGATATTTAATTCCAGTGGCTAATCCTCTGCAAAAATTACTGTTTCCTAAAGCCCATAAGCTCGATTTTTTGGTGAAACAATAATCCTTTGCTCTCTCAAAAAGTTCTGCAGCATCGATATATGCTTCAGAAGAAGTTGTTTCCTCTGCTAATGCCATTTTCTCCCACGCTTGACAGAGAATAGCAATATATTCCAATTCTTTGCGCTCAGTTTCTGCATCTGTTTTTTCAAGAATTTCAGAAATGGTTTGTGCTGCCCTCCCATAGCTATTTGAACTGTCAAGATAATTTCCCTGTCTATCAAGAAGTTTGGCTTTTTCCATTAGTATTCTAGCTTGACAATATTTACATCTAAAATCAGAAACTTTCAATATTCTATAGACTAAATCTTTTTCTTCATCAGTTAAATCTTCTACTTTCTTATTTTTGAAATTATTTTCTGTTTCTTGGAAAAATATTACTGCATCTTTAAACTTGTCTATTGCATTATTTGGTTTTTCATTTCTACTCAACTCTTCTGCTTGTTCTATTTTGGCCCAAGCAAAATAATTTGGAGCCAAATATCTCCAATTTTCTAATTTTTGATGAATTTTTCCAGCATTCTCATAATTTACTTTTGATTGTTGATAATTTTCCCGACTATGATAATATTTTGCTTGTTCAATCTCATCCCAAGCTTTCATATACCATGAATAATCGATATAGAAATCTCTAAATTGAGGAATTTTATTTGCTGCTAATTCGTAATCATTACTTGCTATTCTATATTTAGCTGAAGCTTCTAAATTATCCCCAAGTGAATCATAAAGTTCAGCTATTCGCCAAAAAATTCCTGCAGAACGAGAAAATAGTTCTTCTTCATTAAAATATTTTCCCGCATCATTATAAACTTCAATCGCTCTAACAAGCAATTTTTCATCTTTTGTAAAAAGATATAATTCTCTTAGAATTCCT
>JARRMA010000264.1:0-2652 GCA_037386505.1 Candidatus Bathyarchaeota archaeon | reverse complement strand
AAAATCACTTCTCGGTGTAGGCATCGGGGCTTTTGTGATCCAAGTCTTTGTTATTGGATCATACTCTTCATTGATGGAGAGATATCCGCTATCATTTATGCCTCCGATTGCGTAAATCTTCCCATTTACTGCTGCAACCCCAAGACGGCTTCTTATAGTAGGTATTGAAATTTCCAGTGCCCAAGAATCTTCAATTCCCCAGACTGTAGGCAAAGAAAGTATTATCGAAGTTAAAGAAAGAACCAGTAATACAACAACCGTTGATTTGATTCTATACATTTTTACATGAATAGAATCGTCTGCAGATGTGAAAAGGGTTTTTGTCAAGAAAAATTGACTAAAAATAGTCTCTGTATTGTCAAGAAAGTTTGACTACTTAGTTATTCGCCAATTGCTGGGTTAGTTCAATATACTTTGAACTTTCTTATGTTAGTTAATGTGGTGGACCGAGCGGGAATTGAACCCAGAACCTTTTGAAAAAGGTTCATCAAAACCTTTGCTTTTCATATTTTTTTAGTCTCCATTATTACATTAGATAAAAGGTCTATTTTCTTTTTTAGATAGTTAATTATTCATTTACAGTTCTTGTGTTTGTCAAAATTGGTGTGGGAGTGGGATTCGCGAACCCTAATTTACCAGAAAAATGTTTCTCACAACCACTGACAGAGGTGAGGTATCATTGTTCAAAAAGGGTTTTTTCACATCCCTCGTAACCATTTCTTGTTTTTTATCACGTAAAAATTATTGAACTTTACTATATTCTTTCTGTAAGCGTTTTTTTGTGTATTTTGATAGCTAATACAAGAAACAAAACAGAAAATCCCAACAATACAGCAAAATCAACAAGCACTGAATAGTAGCTAATTCCTTGAATGGAATAAGTCACTAAATCCGTGAAGTAGGTTAATGGCGAAAAAGATGCGACAATTCTTCCCCAATCTTGCAACTCTCCTATTGGGATGAAAACTCCACTAATGAAAACTATAGGAAACTTCACCAAATTTGATATCATCATCACAGTAGATGGAACATCTGTCGGAGGATAAGCTGATAAGAGAACACTAAATGATGAAAAACAGAAAGCTGCCAAAACCATGCCTAAGCCCAGAACTAATCCATTAGCGATATTTACCCCAAGAATCAAACCTATTGTCAATGGTATAATCGATATCAAGAAACCGTAGAGAAAAGAGGCTATTATGTCGCCTATCAAGAGAGCCCAAACAGAAACAGGAGTAGATAAAAGCCTTTCCAGTGTTTTAGACCTTGCCTCAAATGGAACTATAGCAGGTCCAATTGACATGGAAGAAAAGAAAATAGTCATCCCTACCAATCCATTAAATAATTGCTCTATTGGCATGCTTCTTCCGATAAAAAAAGCTAAAAAGAGAAAAAATGGCATCAAAAGCCCAAAGATGACAACAGGTCCTCTTTTGTAATAGATTCGCAGGTTTTTCTTCGCAATCGCCCACGCTCGTTTTAGCTGAACTGGAAAAATAAATCCATCCATGTTAATCGGCTCCTCTCCTTTTTGTTAGCTTAACGAAAACGTCTTCTAAAGTTGGTGCAAGAGTAGTTAGGCTAATAATCTCTAATCCCTCTAAGCGAGCATATTCTAATAGCTTCTCTATAATGGTGTGTGGTTTGTCTGTGTATAACCTTATTTTATCACCCATCTTCTTTGCTTCTAAGGCATTTGACATTTTACAAAGAGTTTCAAAGGAAACAGGTTTGTTAAAACTAACTTCCACTGATTTTAAATTACTGCTTTTCATTCGCAGGTTCTCAGGAGTATCAATAGCTACTATTTTTCCACGGTTTAATATGGCAATTCTATCACAGAGTTGATTTGCTTCTTCCATGTTGTGGGTTGAAAGAAAAACTGTTGTGCCATCATCATTGAACTGTTGTATACTATCTCTCATCAGGCGGCTGCTTTGAACGTCCAATCCTGAGGTGGGTTCATCGAGAAAGAGAACTTTAGGTTTCGTTAGAAGAGCCATACAAAGCATGAGTCTTTTTTTCATTCCCTTAGAAAAACTTCTTGCAAGTTGATTCCGTCTTTCATAAAGCTCAAACTTCTCAAGTAGAGCTTTAGCTCTTTCTTGTCTTGCTTTTTTGGAGATTCCGTATAGTTCTCCTATTAGCATTAAGTTTTGCCAAGCAGTAAGTTCTACGTAGACGTTAGATGTTTCAGGAACAACGCTTATGACTTGTTTGACATTAAGCGGTTGTTTGAGAACTTCATATCCCGTTATGGTTGCGGTTCCAGAATTTGGTTTTATAATACCCGTTAGTATTCGGATTGTTGTAGTTTTCCCTGCTCCGTTTGGACCTAAAAAACCGAAAATTTCGCCTTTTTTAACTCTAAAACTAATACAATTCAATGCAATGACTTCACCGTAATGTTTAGATAAATTCTCAATCTCTATTGCGTTTTCCATGATTGCCCCTATGTTCTCCATTGTGGGTTTTCTCCCCCTTTATGTATTTAGCTAAATTTTGAAAATTTTGTCGAAAAAGGAAAATCTATAGGTGTATGTTATAATAAAAATAATGTCTGTTTGTGGTGGACCGAGCGGGAATTGAACCCAGAACTTTCTTTTGCGAAAGAACGTTCATTAAGAAAACGCTTATCTTCCATTTTTCAGG
>JARRMA010000263.1:536-6256 GCA_037386505.1 Candidatus Bathyarchaeota archaeon | reverse complement strand
TTTTTGCATTTATTTTGATTTACTGAGGCAATTATCGGTTCTATTTTCCAAGTGGGTTGAGACAGAACTGTTGCAGCTCGTGCTGCAGCTCCACTTCCTTGAGATACACTGTATGGGATATCCTTTGGTCCTTGGCATGCTCCTGCTAAAAAAATTCCATCCACAGATGTATCTAATGGTTTAAGTTTGGGATGACTTTCCATAAAGAAACCATCACCTCCCCTGGTGATGCTTAAGATTCTTGAAACTTCATCTGTTCCTTTACTTGGAATCGCTGCAGTACTTAAGACTACTAGTTCTGACTCTAGTTCTATCGGTTCACCAAGCATCATATCTTCTGCTCGTATTAACAGATTTTTAGTTTTAGGGATTTCATTAATTTGGGAAATTCTTCCTCTAATAAAGTTCACACCTAACTCTCTAGCTCTTCTGTAAAACTCTTCATATCCTTTGAAGTGGGTTCGCATATCCATATAGAAAATATATACTTCGACATCATCTCGATATTTCTCTTTAAGTAAAATCGAGTTTTTTAATGCATACATGCAACAGAATCCGGAGCAATATTCATTTTTGTTTCTATCTCTTGAACCAACACATTGGATAAATGATACTGAATGAGGTTTAGCTCTGTCAGAAGCACGTAATATTTTACCGCCTGTGGGTCCTGCTGCTAATATTAGCCTTTCAAATTCCATTGCTGTGATGACATTATCAAATCTGCTATAACCATACTGGCTATCTTCGAAAGGCTTATAGACATCAAAACCTGTAGAAACAATTATTGTTCCCACTTCAATTTCTATATCTTCTGGTTCTTGACTGAAATTGATGGCTTGACGTGCACCGCAAGCATCGATACATTTGAAGCATTCAATACAGTAATCTCTATTTATAGTATATACAAGGGGGACAGCTTGATCAAAAGGAACAGAAATTGCCTTTCGTATTCCCAGATTTTCATCCCATTCGTTAGGATATTCGATTGGACATGCATCTCTACATTCGCCACATCCTGTGCAATCTTCAGAGTTAACATATCTTGGATTTTTTCTAATTTTAACTTTAAAGTTTCCGACAAAACCCTGAACGGTAAGAAGGTCTGCATAAGATATTATCTCAATATTCGGATGACGAGAGGCATCAACCATTTTTGGACCTTCAATACATATGGAGCAATCTAATGTTGGAAATGTTTTGTCTAAAGCAGCCATATGCCCACCTATGCTTTCCCCTTTTTCTAAAAGGTAAACTTTGTAACCCATGTCTGCAAGGTCTAAAGCAGAGCTTATACCGGCAATTCCTCCCCCAATAATAAGAGCTCTGTTTGTTACAGGAACTTCCATTGTCTCTAATCTTTGAAGAAGTCTTGCTTTTGCCACGGCCATCTTAACGATCTCTTTAGCTTTATTTGTGGCTTCTTTGGGTGTACTGGGATGGCACCAAGAAGCAAACTCTCGAATGTTTGCCATTTCAAAAAGGTAAGGATTCAATCCAGCATCAGTAACTGTTCTTCGAAATGTAGGTTCATGCATTCTTGGGGAACACGCAGCAACAACTACTCTGTTAAGATTGTGCTCTTTGATTGCTTTTCTGATTTCTTCTTGTCCAGGATCTGCACATGTGTATCGGTTGTCCATCGCAACCACTACATTGGGTAGAGTTTTAGAGTATTCTGTTAATTCTTTTACATCAATTGTTCCAGCAATATTTAGTCCGCAGTGACAAACGAATACTCCCACTCGAGGTATTTCAGACATCGTATCCTAGCTCCTTAGGTAATCTTTTCGAGATTACTTTCTTGATTTTCTCTGCGTTCTTTTTTCGTAATTCTTTCATCACAGTTTTTGTAGAAGTAAGTTTTTCGAGAGCTTTGTTCCATGCTCCGGAATGAATCATTGTATGATTTATTCTACTTCTGTCTAATTCCAATACTCCCTCTTCTGGACAAGAGATTTTGCAAGTTCCACAATATATGCAATGAGATTCATTAATCTCAACTTTTCCATTAGACAATAAAAGCACATTTGGAATGGGGCAGACATCAACACACACATGACAATCTTTTGGGCATTTTTCAGCATTTATTTGGATCTTTCCAGAAAAAATCTTTTTAACACTAATAACTCCATTTGGAAGTTTTGTTTCACATATCCCACAACATGGACATGAATCTTTATCTATCAAAATCTTGACTTTGAATTTTTTCTTTCTAGTTTTTGAGCCATCATCCGTGGTCTGAATATTTATGTCAATATACCCAAGTGGACAGATCTCTTCAATATCTAGAATTTCTGGTCCGCATTTGTTTTCATCAAACTTAATTTCACGTAAGAGTTGAGGGAAACTATTATTTTCAGCTACTGGAATTAAATGTTCTCCATTAATCTCAGTTTTTAATGCCCCAAAAGGACATATTGCCTCACACATACCGCAGAAATGACATTTCTCTTTGTTTATATTTAGTACTGGGGGATTAGCTTTTTCTTCATTAGTATTTAATGCTTTTCTTACCTCAATTGCCTCTTTGATCATCTCTATAATTAACTGGTTTTTATTTTCGGTTTTTAGCAGTTTAATGGGCGATTTTATTCCCTGCCTGCAATGCTAATATATACGCACTTTTGGGTGACCTTTTTAGAAGTCAATTAGGTTGCATAATGTGTAATAAATCTTCTTAGAGAATTATAGCTTAATATCCTTTTTTAATTAAATTATCTTTGTAAACGTATCGAATTTTTTTCGAATGAAATCTTTAAAAACTCTTGATTAAAAAAAGGATCTGTATATATTTTTGGTAGTGTTTAAAAACATCTGTTCTTACTTTTTTCTAAGGCGAATCTTCAATGGATAGAGTAACTATGGCTCATGGAGCTGGGGGAACAATAATGGGTGATCTGATCAAAAACCATGTGCTCAGGTATCTGGGAGGAAGTTGTGCAGAAATTCCATTGGAAGCCTTAGATGACTCTGCAGTTGTAGATAATATAGTCTTAAAATCAGATTCTCATGCAGTTAAACCATTGTTCTTTCCTGGAGGGGACATTGGACGATTGGCAATTGCGGGTACGGTAAATGATATTTCAATGATTGGGGCTGAGCCTTTAGCTCTTACTTGTGGACTAGTATTAGAAGAAGGTCTACCACTAACAGATTTAGATAGAATTCTAGAAAGTATGCGACAAACCTGTAAAGAATCTGGAGTATTTGTAGTTACTGGAGATACAAAAGTTATTGAAAAAAGCGGTTTCGGAGGATGCATTATTAATACTTCTGGTATAGGAAAACGCAACGATGCACTTGAACAAAATATTGAAAAAGTCAAAAAATACCGATCTTTTAATTCGCGTTGGATATTAGATTCTAACCTTAAAATGGGAGATAAGTTAATAGTTTCTGGAACTGTTGGGGATCACGGAATAACAATATTGTCAGCTCAAGAAAATTACGATTTCGGAACCAATATCAAATCAGATGTAGCACCCCTTAATAAAGTAGTTAAAAAATTATTAGAAGTTGGTGGAATCGTAGCTATGAAAGATCCCACACGAGGCGGTCTTTCAAACGCTCTTAATGAATGGAGTATGAAATCTGATATTGGTCTAATGCTATATGAATCAAAAATTCCTCTACGTGGTGATGTAAAAGCTGCATGTGAGATGCTTGGTTTGGATCCACTAGAGATAGGAAATGAAGGCAAAGTGCTAATTGGCGTAGTTCCTCAAATGGCCGAGAATGTTTTGACCACTTTACGATCAACTGAGGAAGGTAAAAATGCAGAGATAATCGGTGAAGCAACCCGTGACTTTGGTGAAGTTATCCTAGAAACTGTTGTGGGCGGGAAACGAATTTTAGCACCTCCAGTTGGAGATCCAGTTCCTAGAATCTGTTAATAAAAACGAAAACCTATATTCAATCCAATGTTTTTATAACTATATTCTTGATATTCCATATTTTTTGAACATACCCGTAATGGCAAAAGAACAATTTTTTAACAAAAATATGTCAAAAAATCCTATTTTCCCTTCATTAACATGATATCTCATATTCGAAAAACTATATCTAACACCATATCTAAATAATATATTATCCCGAGTTGAGGAGCACGCTCTGGTGTTGCATTTAAGGCATAGAGCGTACCGGTCGAAACAGCTGAAGGCTGGTATGCGCCAAAGACTTTGCTTTAAAAGGGCTGGTCAATACCTGAAGTACAATGCGAATAGGTATTAAGTGCGTCTATCAAAAAGGCTAAAAGAGAAACGCACGCACAAAACGATGTCTATTTCGGGTCTAACATGTGCTTAGGGCTTAGACTCAACTCGGGTTTTCTATGTACTCAAATTTTCATTACATTTTTTTAATTATGTTTGGATTATAATTTCATTGCCTGAGTATTTGGAACAGAATATATTCCCAGTTTTTGGATAAATAAAAAATCAAATATTATGATTTTTATTTGAAAAGTTTTACCTGAGATTCTATTTTGGTCTGGTTATTCTATGTTTTGCCCAGATTCTACATGTGCCTTCATTCGAAACCATGCAAGCTCCCTTTGGAGACTCTGGACTGCATTTTGTCATGTAACTTGGACATTCAGAAGGTTTGATTTTTCCAACCATTACAAGATGGCAAAGACAACCCTTTAGAATATCTACAGCGTCTTTGATTTTTATGTTATATTTTTTCCTAGCGTCAAAAACTTCAAATTCAGGTTTTAACTTTAACGCAGAATCGGGGATAGTCCCTAGACCGCGCCATCTTCCATCAACGACCTCAAACACCTGTTCAACAAATTTTTGAGCTTTAACATTACCATCCCATGAAACAGCGCGATTATATTCATTTTCTAGCTTAGCTGTACCTTCTTTCACTTGTTGTAGTAGCATATCAACAGCAAATAGAACATCCAGCGGTTCAAATCCTGCTGCAACAGTAGGCATACCATATGCCTTTGGAAATACTTCGTAAGGCTTCATTCCAATAATTGTTGACACGTGTCCTGCAGCAATAAAACCGTCAATGTTCAAGTCTCCCATTCCTAAAAGAAGTTCCATTGCAGGAGGAATTAGCCGATGAGATACAAGAAAAATGAAATTACTTGCACCAGACGCTTTGGCTTCCTGAAGTGAAGTTTTTGATCCTGGAACTCTCAATAGATCACCGAAACTTGTAATTGTAACACCCCTTTGTGTTAATTCAATAGCTTCATCGATTTCAGCTGCTGGAAGAATGCAGACTGGACAACCTGGTCCAGCTATAACATCCACATTCTTTGGAAGAAGAGAACGGATTCCAAAGTGAGTTATTGTCCATTCGTGGGTTCCACAAACATGGCAAAACTTCACTTCATGTTGTGGAGCAATTTTTTTGATATGTTTAGCAATTTTTTTAGCCAGATTCGGATCTCTGAATTCACCTATTTTTTCTGTTTTCACAACTCTTCTTCCTTTTTGAGCATTCGTATACTTTTAATTATACATTCTTTGCCTTCAACAATTCTTGCTTCTTTACCACAATTAGGGCATTTTAAGGTTGGAACTGGAATATGATATATCGGATCATCATCAGTTGGCACTATTCCTTTGTAGTTACAATTTTGACATTCTATTACGCCATCTTTTTCTTCGATAATTAGTTTTGAATCCCTTAGCATATTATCTTCGGTTAATATTTTGTAGGAAAATTGAACTTGTTCAATTCCCAAGTAGGTCATTTTTCCA
>JARRMA010000263.1:0-466 GCA_037386505.1 Candidatus Bathyarchaeota archaeon | reverse complement strand
GACTCTTCTAAAACATTTTCCACAATCTGTGTGGTCATCGATAATTCATGCATTTTTTGCATGCTTCCAATACTATAAACCCATTTTTTTGATTAATTCCCCAATACCTTCTCCGCTCAGTGCATTTGTTACTACAACTTCAAGATTTGGTTTAATTTGCTTAGCTTGTTTTTCGAGTTGTACCGTGTTTATTTTCATCGTTTTGGCTAAATCTTTCTTGTTTATGACCATAATTTCAGAGTTCATGAAAGTGAATGGATGTTTTACTATCATGTAAGGGCCTTCTGTAACACTCACCACAACCACTCTCTTTTCTGTACCCAATGGGAATTCAGCTGGACAAAGTAGGTTGCCTACATTTTCAAGAATAAGTAGATCAATATTTTGAATGTCGATTCTTTGGATAGCTTTAGATACAACATTTGCATCTAAATGGCATTCTCTTCCGGTATTAATTGTGATAACT
>JARRMA010000262.1:0-2666 GCA_037386505.1 Candidatus Bathyarchaeota archaeon | reverse complement strand
AAACTCTTCCCTAACTTCATATGAATAAACTTTTCCCGATGGCTTTATGTAATGGGCTATAGCGCTCGTCAAAGCCCCTGTACCGGTTCCAGCCTCTACAACTTGACTTCCAGGTCCGATTCCACTATACATAATAATTAAAGAAATATCCTTTGGATAAGAAATCTGGGTTCGTCTATTAGTTTTGAATATATAATCACGAAGATTTGGTTTAAGAGCTACAAAGTTCACTCCCATGCTACTATCAATTCTTGTTCCATACTCTTTTCCAATCAGAGTACCTAACTGGATGTACCCTTTATGAGTATGAAAACTCTTTTCTGCCTCAACTTTTACAAGATATGTTCTTCGTCTATCCAAATAGAGGAAAACATCATCGCCTTCCGAAATTAATTCAGTCATCAATATCAGCCTGTTTTAAATTTGAATACAACTTTCTTTGATATGACTTAACTAGTTATAAAAATTGATGGCTATTTAGAAAAATTACAAAAGATCAAACAAATCAGTCAACTTATTAATCCTATTGTAATTGTTTGAATATTTTCCTTCGCGATCAATAAGGTACGGTTTAATTCCAACTCCTAATGCGCCTTCATAGTCATGTGAGATAGAATCTCCAACAAATATGGCTTCATCGGATTCTATTTGTAACTGGTCTAAAGCAAAGAGAAATATTTGTCTATTCGGTTTTGCGCAATTACAAGAATCAATACATACAACACTATCGAACCATTTTTCCAACTTCAACTTGTCTAAGACATAAGTTATATCTTGTTTGAAACCATTAGAAACAAGACCAAGTTTCAAACCTTTGGTTCTTAATTCTGAAAGAGTAATTTCGACTTCTGGAAATAACTGAACATCAGAGAAGACCCACCAGAATTTATCAATCTGATTGGCTAAAAAGACAATCTTGTCTTTTATATCCAATTTTTTTAGTAGAGAAATATTATATTCTACCCAAAATTCCTTACGTTGATTTTTGTCATATGTCGAAATATCAAACTCAGCAGCTGTAGAATTTTGTGCTTTAAGTATATCTTCAATTGAAACATTGACAGAAAATTTTGCTAGAATTCTTTTATATATTTCTGGAAAAGAAACTGTATGAATAAGTGTTAAACCAAGATCGAAAAGTACAGCTTTTAAAGTCATTTCTTCGCAAACTCGTCGATTTATTTGTATTAGTTAATAGAATTTGTAAAACAAACATTTATTAAATTTTAAAAAAATTGAAAAACCAATGAAGCATATTACACTTTATTAGCATCATAATTTTTAGCTGCATAATTGACAATTTGAAATGCTGCTTTTGCATCTTGCCAGCCAATTATTTTAACCCATTTATGAGGTTCTAAACGTTTGTAAGTTTCAAAGAATTCTCGTATCTCCCTAAGCTGATGCGTATGTACATCTTTTATATCATGAATTCCTTTGAATCTCTTATCATCAAATAGAACAGACAGTATTTTTGGGTCGGGACCTTTCTCATCTTCAATCATTAATACACCTATAACCCGAACACGAACAATACAACCAACCTCAAGAGGTTCATAGCTCATTATCATAATATCAAGTGGATCTTTATCATCATACCATGTTTGAGGAACAAAACCATATTCAATAGGAAAAACAACTGATGACGGAATCATCCTATCTAAGACAAATGCTTCCCACTTTGAATAATATTCGTACTTATCACGTGAACCGCTTTCTACCTCAATAACAGCGTTTAATAACTCAGGAGGTTGATCCCCTAAAGGTATATCTTTCCAATAATTCAAAAATATCAACCGATATTGAACTTATTAGACTTAGATTTAAATGTCATGGATTAATCTAATGATACACTGCTGAATTATAATCACTAGCTCCAGAATTTTAAGTCAAAAATCAAGATTATGCAACAAAACCTAAATAATAATTTCCAGATAAACTAGAATCGATATTTAATATCTTTAAAGGATACGATTTTATATTATGCCAAACAAGAATCACTATAGTATAGGTAAAAAAAGATTCAAATATCATAATATAGGTGGGAACCTTGCCCAAAAATAATAAAAAAATATTTCTTCCATTCGCAGTTCCTGCCAAAGAACGATTCAAACCTTTTACAAAAGATATGGAAATGGCAGCCATCTTCTATCTAGCTGAAAATGATAGAAAGAAAAGTGAAGGTCGGGTTTTGAAGAAATCAGGAGAAAAATTAATGTTCATAGCAGAAACCGGATACCCCTTATGGCTGATCCCCTGTAAAGGAAGAACATTAATTCTCGATGGATTAAACCTAATAAATCAAACTCTTTCTTATGATGTGATTCCCGACACCAAAGCTTTTGAAAATGACATCGAAGCAAGTTCAAAATCCAGAGAAGCTTATTGTGCAGCGTTATGTCAACACGTTAACTATTTCCAAAATTTCTCTGGAAAAGAAGAAAAAGTGATAGAGGGACTGATAAAAAATTCAGAATTCATACAAGATCTGATGGAATATCTCCAAGATTCAGAAGTAACTCAAATTAATCCCATAAGAACTATTTTGGATCCAACTCTCGATGATTCTGAACTCTCAGTTTCTATTGAAGAATTTTCTGACTTAAGAAACATGCTAGAAAAGGACATAAAGGATCTTTGCAGAATCATGAAAATTCTCAGTAAAG
>JARRMA010000261.1:0-3568 GCA_037386505.1 Candidatus Bathyarchaeota archaeon | reverse complement strand
ATTCAAAAGTTCTTTTTCCAGAAGGTCAAGATAGCCGCTTCCCATATTAGTAAATATTATCAAGGAACCAGTTTCTTGACCTATTCGTTTAGCAACCCCTTCATCCATCCCTCTTTCCAGGCGGAAAGTTTCGTTTACGCCTTGAAAGATGGATGGATGAAGGGGTTGCTAAACGAATAGGTCAAGAAACTGGTTCCTTGATAATATTTACTGATATGGGAAGCGGTTATCTTGATCTTCTAGAAAAAGAACTTTTGAATGAAGATGTAATTATCTTAGATCATCATCAACCTGTTGCAGATGTTCCTTCAACTTTTGTTCAAGTTAACCCTCATATTCATGGAATTGACGGCACCCGTGATATAAGCGGATCTGGAGTTGCATATTTTGCAGCAAAGGCGCTAGATGAATCGAATATAGATTTGGCTTGTATTGCTGTTGTAGGGGCTTTAGGTGATTTGCAGGATAAAAATAAAGAGCGTAAATTGGGTGGTGCAAACAGTATTATTGTTAGAGATGCCGTCGAATCAGGTCTTCTTAAAGTAGAAACGGATCTGTTGTTTTTTGGAAGGGAAACTCGTCCTATACATGAAGCTCTTGCTAGGACAACTAATCCATTTATTCCAGAAATTAGTAGTGAGGAGGACAAGAGTTTAGCATTTCTTATTAATTTAGGTATCAAACCTAAAATAAAAGAAAAATGGCGTGCTTTAAGAGATCTTTCTTCTGAAGAAAAAAAGATGTTACTTTCAGCAATTGCTGATCATTTTGTATCAAAAGGATTAGCTGGGGATATAGCTTTTGATTTGGTTGGGGAAATCTATACCCTTACGAAAGAGGAACCTTGGACACCATTAAGGAGTGGAAGAGAGTTCTCTGTTCTTTTGAATGCAACTGGGAATAATACGAGATTATCGCCGCACAATAACAAAATATCTTAAATGGGTTACTGAAAAACCTGGTCGACTGGAGCAATTAGAGAATATATATGTTGTTCGGGGTAATGGATTCATCGATGAGAAGGTTCTCAGTCCTGTTTGTACTATATTATCTACAACACTTACTAGTCTTGGAAAACCAATAATTGCCTATGCTACCATTTCTGGTGAGGATCATATTAAAGTTTCATCTAGAGGTTCAGAAGCTTTAATAGAACAGGGGTTAAATTTGGGTGAAATAATGCAAATATCTGCAGAAAAATATTCTGGAAGAGGAGGGGGTCATGATATTGCTGCTGGAGCCCAACTACCAATTAAAAACATCGATGGTTTCATAAATTTGGTTAACGATTTAACTAAAAAACAGTTAGCAGGGGAGCAAATTGGAAGCTGAGATCCAACTTGAATATTTGAACACTCAGGAAGCAGAAGCTGTAACTAAAGCTGTTTCTCCTGACAACATCGAGTTCCCTTCAGGATTGTATGTTAAAACTGTAAGAAATGGATCCATTATTTATACAATTATTCGCTGTGAAAAAAGATTACAAACACTAATCGCAACAATTGATGACCTTTTGTCTTGTGTTTCAGTGGCAGAGAAATCTTTCAAAGTAGCAAAAAATAAGCTTTGATTTTTATTTTAATCTGTAATTTGTTTAGAACTGTATTTTTTTAGTATATCCTGATATTTTTTGACTGTTTCCCTTGGATTATCTGAATATATCACTGCTCTTCCTAAGCTAACCAAAGGATAACGTACGTTACGTATTTTATTTGCTAGTCCACCTTGTGGTCCTATGCCTTGTAATAGAAATATTACTTTTTCTCCAGCTGTTTGTTGGATTTTTTTGATATATTTATCTTCAACAAAACAGGTTAAACCTACTACACAACCGTCGGCTTCTGATTTCTTAACAGTTTTAGCCGTGTATAAGTAATATGGTTCTCCATTCACTGAAGTGTTTATCATCATTTGTTCTGCCTCCTGATTTGACATTAATGTGAGAACTATAACACCCAATTTGTTTTCATGTGCCTTTTCAACAGTTTTTATTATATTCCCAGAGAAAGGAGAGAATGTAAATGCATCGAAATTCATTTTTCTTATCCAATAAAGAGCGGATCCGTTTGATGCACCTATATCGCTAAGTTTATGATCCAATATCGCTAACATTCCTTCATCGTGAGTTTTTTTGACAATTTTCTCTAATATTTCTGTATGTCCGAGGTAATATTGGGTGTTAGTTTTTATAGAGCAGCAATAGTCACTGACTTGTTCGATAATTTCTAAAGAGAAATTGAGCAAAGTTTCTCCTGCATCTTTAAAATAATACTTGTCTGGGATAGTATTGTTTGTTCTTTGGTCGGGTAAGGCTGGATCTAAGTTAATATTTATAATGCTGTTCTTCTCTTTTTTAGCCTTTAAGTATTTGTCATAAAACATTTTGTTAGCCTTTCCTTTTTATTTAGTACGATTTTAGTTATTAAATTGGATGGAAAATTATTAAAAATTCAGTAATACGATTCGCAGCCTCTTATTTTTGATATACTTACTATTAATAATGTCAAAGTTTAACTTTAGTTTAGAGATCGTAAAAATAAGTTTCAAGTCTAAAATTGACTAATAGGGATTAAATTTGAACATTTAATCTTAATACCCGAATTTTAGTTCTTCTTGGCTCATTTGAGATATTAGGTTAACATATTCTGTGATAACCTCTTTTTTTACTTTCTTATTTTTTACATGATCAATTAATGATCGTAAATGGAAAGCACGTCGTTTCATTTTGTCTCTACTCAAAGTTATCACTCTGTTTATCTGTCTAGACAAAACAGCGGAGTGCGGTTTTAACATATAAGTGTTATGCAATAACCTTCGATACCTTCTAATGATCTTTTATTCTTAATATCGTAACATTTTCGTTGTGGAAACATGCTTTTTATGCGTGCAGTTTCCTTCTAAGGATAGACTTAGAATCCAGTTAGAGAGGCTAATTGATTTGGAAAATGACCACAAACGCAGAGATAGATTATTTATTATTGCAGAAATATTACGGATTGCCCAAGATGGATGCCTAAAAACTCAGATTATGTACAGAGCAAATCTTAGTTTTGCCCAATTAAATGAATATCTTTCATATCTTATTAAAATGGATCTTTTGAAAGTTCAACATCAAAACAAGAAGAAGATATATTTAACAACCATTAATGGTGAAAAATACCTCGAAAAATATGGTGATATTGCAGTAATTTTGGGCAATGAAGAATAATTTCCAAGTATTGAAAGCAATTCCTTTATGATTTCTTGCAATTTTTCAATTTTTATTAAGAAATTATTTTAGCAGTTACTCCGTCAATTTTTATTAACCTTTCTTCATTGGTCTTAACATTTCTAAAAGTGATTTCATATATTGGACTGTAAATCACTGCATGTTCAGAAATTTGAAATAGTTCATCATCAATTTTAGTCACTTCAGAAGGTCGTTTTACAATTCTAGTCTTTACCAATTCTATTTCCTTTTGCGGTGAAATTTGAAGTGATGTAGTTTTTTTGCTGAATTCTTTTAATATTTTTTCAGGATGATCTTCAGAAGGTGCAGCAGGGACCTGATTCGGAGGGATTTCTTTTC
>JARRMA010000260.1:0-2680 GCA_037386505.1 Candidatus Bathyarchaeota archaeon | reverse complement strand
CCTAAAACTTTTATGTACTTACGATTCAGGGTTAAAACAGCCTCTATTTTGATGTTAAGTTTGTTTTTTCAGGTAATAGTATATTTTCGTTTATAGCTGAAACTGATGTTGAAGTTGTTGATACCGATGATATTATTCGGTTTGATTCTTCCTCCCATTTTTTTGCTTCTTCAAGTTCGTTGATTGCTTCTTTTAAATTATTGTCCTCATTGTAGTTTCTTGCGTTTTCTAAGTTTGTTTCTGAATTATCTAGTGCAGTTATTGCTTCTCTTTTTATTTCTTGAGTTAACGTAGCAGAGTCTGTAATGTTAATTTTTGCTGAAGTAACTCTTGTTTCTGCGTCTTGTAAATATTTGTCAATGTTTGAAGTACTAATTCGATTTGTTAATTTGATAAAATATTCTTCTAATCTTGCTTGAAGACTTGTAACTAATTCAAGTTCTTTAGTTGCTTCTTCCAAGTTTATAGAATTTAGTTTTTGTTTAGCAGTATCGAGATATTGTTTTAGTGTTGTTAGTTGTTTTTCAATTTCAGTTGTATTATATTCTAAAACCTTGGCTTTTTCAGTTAAATTTTCTAGTCGTATTAGATAATCTGAGATTCTAGTGATGTTTGCCTTTATTAGAATTATTTTTTCAGCGATTTTTTCTGTTTCTGTAGATTCTATCTGTAGGATATTATCAAGAAGTCTTAATGTTTCTTCGAACTTTTGCATTGACTTCAAAGCTTCATTGTTTGCCTCAATATATTTTTCTTGATTTAAGAAATTATTTGCTTCTTTAGCAAGAATTGTTGCTTCATTGTATGTTGTTAATGCGTTTTTAGGAACTGTGATATTATTTCTTTCTAGCTTATCTATAGTCGATTTTACGGTTTTATTGTCGTTTTGAAGAATTGTAAGTAATGTCTCAGACTTAATTTTTTGTTCTAAATTTGTTTGAGCAAATGTAGAATTAAGAGATATGATTATTATTGGCAAAGCAAGAATTAGGATAAAAAGAATTATGATATGTTTTTTAATATTCAAATCTTAACATTGCTCTCCTTAGATATTTACTATATCATATGATTATTTTAGGAAAACCGTGAAAAAATGTGAAAAATAGCTTTTCATCAAGTCTTAAACACTTTGACATAACAGGAACCGGGAGAAATATCGCATAACTCCTAAATATTAACATTAAATATAGATTCTATATTCATAATACCAATATTTCATTTCAATTGCTGGTTAAAATATAGGATTTGTGGGAAGAGTTTATGTCTAAACATACTGACTTATGTGGTTGCGAATGGGAAATTGATGGAGACATCTGGACCTGCATAAAAAGGTGTAACAAACATAGTAAACCACCCAAAAAACGACCTTTCAGGCCAAAAGCTGAATGCGTAAGAGCAGGCGGAAGATGGGACTAACTCTAAATTTTTACTTTTTTAATTCTTTAGATTAATGTTTGATTTTTCTTCTTAACTTAGAAATTGATGTAACATCGTTTTCTTTTAATACTGCACCGACGGTTTTATCTGAACGATAACCAAAATGTCTCTTGATATCAGGGGCAACATTACCAATTTGTGCATCATTACGCAATTGTCGAATGCGCCCATTCTTATCTCTACTTCTCATATTTACAACCTTCATTAGATACCTTTGCCTTTTGGAAGCCTAAATTAAAATAATTATGAACTTTATATCCAAATCAAAAATCAATAAGAAGTAGTTGTGGCGATTTTTACTGTTACTACTACTTCCATTTAAAATTATATCCTGTAAAATAATAAGTCGATTTTAACTTTAATTATTTAATCTATTAGTTATTGAATTAATTTTTAAGAAAGTTAGTCAATACGAATGTTCTACAAACAAACCCAGTTGATCTTTAATGATATATTAAGTGTTGAAAGAGCCGCTTTCAAACGTGATATTGAAGTTAATCTAACAGAAGCTCTTCTATCTGATCCTTCAGCTGAATCCAGATTATCCCTTATGGCATGTGTTGATAATCAACCCGTTGGACATATACTTTTTACTCTGCGCTTGCACCGATTGATGCGAAGATTATTCTGTTTTCAAAAATTTTGTCTTGTACTCCAAAACCAATTTCATTAAAAGTTTGTCCTATAATGAAGTCCACATTATGAATCTATATCCATCGTATTAATGAAGAATTAACTTAAATTATATCTAACCACTTTCAAGGTCATGATCTTCTCCAATCAACTCAATTTGTTTTCTTAACATTCCCCTTTAGCGTTGATTTGTTCTATAGCCAACTTTGCACCTTTCCAAATTTGCATTCCTCATAAATCATCTAAATCCGCCAGAACTCCTATCTTTATAGTATCCGATTGGTTATAATCACTCAACAAAACATAAACTACTCCCCCACCTACTACCGCAGCAAGAATTATAGCAATCAGAATAATCGATTGAACCTTGGTCGATGCTTTGGAATCCAACACAATGTTCTCCCCCAAAACATTAGACATTCCTTGAGAAACGATTATAACATTTTCCCAATAGTAATGGTGCAAAATTATTTCAATACTACAATGTAATTATGACTAGTGGATAGCTATGAAGGACAGTAACTTGGAGTCTCTCATAACGAAGGCAAAAGAATTAGAGAAAAAGTATGAATGGCTCCAAGCAGCAGAATTTTATGAAAATGCAATTAAC
>JARRMA010000259.1:0-2684 GCA_037386505.1 Candidatus Bathyarchaeota archaeon | reverse complement strand
CAAAAAGATGGAATTGGACCTGAAAGCTCACACATAATGTGGACAAAACCAATAGAATATGGAGGAGTTGTCGGAGGAACACTAACTACACAAATTGATGGAGCAACTTACTATTCAGGTGGTTCATACGAGGGCAGATTCAACAACGCTATAATTATGAGCGGTGTACTATACTATCCAGTACCTCTAGGTCACTCTGGAAGTGGTGGAGGATATGCTGCAGTAGATTTGCGTACTGGGGAAGAACTGTGGTTCCGTGACGACCTAGGAGGTCTAACTGAAACAGGTTACTATTCTCCAATTGCAAAAGGACAACTGTATGACTTTGAGGACATAAACCAGCACGGAGTCGTTGGAGGCGTTTTATGGCAGGAACTTGGCAGTACTTGGAATGCTTATGATGGATTTACTGGAGATTGGATGTTCAACATAACAAACGTTCCCAGTGGCACTGAAGTGTACACAGAAAGCGGTGAAATAGTACGATATATGATGGATGCTGACGCTGGATGGTTGGCACTATGGAACTATAGTTCAGCAGTAGGCACACGAAGATCAGCAACTGGTTCTAATTACCATCAGTGGAGACCTAGCGGAAAAACCATAGACACCAGCGATGCATATTCATGGAATGTAAGTATACCTGATTTGCCCGGGAATTCAAACCCATCCATAGTAGCTGTTTTGCCTGGTGATGTAATACTTGGAACGAGCAGTGCAGTAGAGCCAGGCGTCTTTAGATTCCCAAGAGGTACTCCAAATCCGTACACTATGTGGGCAATAAGTGACAAACCCGAAAATCGAGGAGAATTGCTATGGATCAGAGATTATCCAGCACCAGGTAACACATTAAGCTTGGAACTAGGACCCGTAGACCCTGTTAACAGAGTGTGGACTATGAATGAAATTGAAACATTCCAATGGCTAGGATACAGCCTTGACGATGGGAGTCCTTTGTGGGGTCCAACAACTACCAAATTCCGTGATTTTCAATATTTTGGCGGTGGTGAAGGAGCAGGTCAGAGAGCAGTAACAGCCTATGGCAAACTTTACGTAGCTGGATATGCTGGAGAAGTCTTCTGCTACTCAATGATTAATGGAAATCTACTTTGGAAATTTAATGACACTAATAGCGGTCTTCAAACACCTTGGGGCATGATACCTATCTTTATTTCCGCTATTGCTGATGGAAAAGTATACCTATTCAACAATGAGCACTCGCCAAACTCACCGCTTTACAAAGGATATAGCATATACTGTGTTGACGCAGAAAGTGGAGATGAAATCTACAAAATGTTTAGTTGGGCTGGTCAAACAGGAGGCAGAGGTTTATCAACAAGTGTACTTGCATCAGGATTCCTGGTCTACTACAACTACTATGATAACTCAGTTTTCTGTGTCGGAAAGGGACCAAGCAAAACAACAGTTACAGTTCAAAACAATGCTATAGCAAAGGGAGAAAGCATACTAATCAATGGAAGGGTAACTGATACAGCTTCTGGAACAGAGCAAAATGAACAAGCTGCGAGATTTCCAGATGGTGTTCCCGCAGTATCTGACGAAGACATGGCAGCTTGGATGGAATATGTATATATGCAGAAACCATGCCCAGAGACAGTGACTGGAGTTCCTGTAAAATTAACTGTATTTGATTCCAACGGCGGAATGGTGGATCTTGGATATGTGACCAGTGACGGATCAGGGGTATACACTAAGATGTGGACTCCAGAAAATGAAGGTGAATACAGAATTGTCGCCAGTTTTGAAGGATCAAAGTCTTATTGGACTTCATATGCAGAAACCACTGTCGGAGTAGGTCCCCCATCAGCAACACAGGCAACCGATTTGACTCCTATAGAAGATCGGATATCCAACCAGATGAACTACCTTCTAGCAATACTAGTGATTGTAATAATAGCGCTATTAATCGCCATTTATTCACTGTTGAGATCTAGACAATAAAAAAATCAAAACAAAATCCCCTTCCCTTTTTTTATTTAGGGAAGTAAAATATCGTAAGAATAGAAAGAGGCTGAGTAGGCTCCCGAACAGGAAATGAAACTCACTCCAAAGCAGAAAAGTTTCATCTCATCGTTCCTCAATTCGCCTGTACAGGAGCCTCAGCAAACCCAATTTCTTCACACACAAATGTATTGATTAACTGAAAGGGGACTAAATGGGCTTTGGAAAGTTCACATTCCAAAGGAATGTGCAGGCTTATCATTTTTCTTGTCTAATCTTTTCCATGGTCCCAGCAAACTTGTATCGATTATGGCTTCAGTTCAAAAAAGTAACTGGGGGATAAACTTGATATTTGTGTAGCAGTATATTGCTGAAAGTCGCAAGAAAAAAGTCCAAAATATAAAACTAATTAATGGTTAGTAAATCTGGATTTAGGTTTATGTGTGATGATAATGCGGGGGTCGCCGAGCTAGGTCAAAGGCGCAGGGCTTAGGACCCTGTCCCGTAGGGGTTCGTGGGTTCGAATCCCACCCCCCGCACCACTATGTTAATGTTTTGAGGTTAGCTTCTTCACAGATTCTGAAGCATTTAATTATGCTTATAGGTGTTAATTTGCGACTTTGTTTTTTGGATGTTATTAAAGAAGTTTTGATGATTTTGTTGTCTAGGATATCATGGTGATATTTTTTAGAATATTATGGGGAGTTTGTTTTGTGTGATCG
>JARRMA010000258.1:0-2691 GCA_037386505.1 Candidatus Bathyarchaeota archaeon | reverse complement strand
AACAACCGTAAAAAACCTCAATATCTAAAATTCTGAACCAAAAAAAGGACAAGAAGAAGTCTAAAAAGAACTAGCTCTTTAACGCGCGCGCATAATCATTATTATTTTCTTTCTTCGATTACAATCAGTGTAAGAGTTGACCGGACATTATTTAATTGTCTAACTTTCCAAGTTACAATGTTTTTGAGTTGCTCCATTGTTTCTCCTTGAATTTTAGCAGCAACATCATACACGCCATAGACTATGTGGACTTCCTTAACAGCATCAATTTTCTGTAATTCATTCAAAATTTTATTTTCAGAACCCATATCCGCATTTATTAACACGAATGCCATAGGCATAGCAAAAAGACTCCACTAATAATTTAATTAATGAGGATAAATAATTTTGGGAGCATTAGCATTACTAAGAATTTACTTGAATTAGAGTATTGCTATAAACCAAATGAGGATTTTGATTTTTGCATTAAGGTTAATAATACTGGTATTCTTTGTGTTTGGTGAGTGTGCTGTTTTTGTTACCAATCGGTGCTCTGATGAAAGAACATAGACTAATTGAAAGAATGGTCAAAATAATTACGCATTTACAACTTGAGATTAGTGAAGTAGAAGAAGTAGATTCTAATTTCATTGATACAGTTGTGGATTTTTTTAAAACATATGCTGATAGATGCCATCATGGAAAAGAAGAAGATATTTTATTCAAAAAACTTGCAACAAAAAATCTAAAACGTATTCATAAGACCATCATGGATGAACTAATACAGGAGCATGCATATGCTAGAAAAACTGTAGCAAAACTAAAAGAAACAAACATCACGTATAGGCAAGATAACAAAGAAGCTATATGGAAAATTAATGATTTGCTAAAAGAACTTTCCACTCTTTATCCAAAACACATCGAAAAAGAAGATAAACACTTCTTTTATCCCTGTATGGAATATTTTTCAAAATCCGAATTGGAATCTATGCTTGATGATTTCTGGGAATTTGACAGACAAATGATTTACGAAAAATATGAAAAAATAGTTGCCAAAAAGGAAGAAACAAAACCTAAAGTAAACAAAAACATGACAGACCTACAAAAATACGAATGTTCGGTTTGTGGCTATATTTACAATCCAGAAAAAGGAGACCACGAACATGGAATCAAAAGTGGAACAAAATTTGAAGACTTACCTGATGACTGGGTTTGTCCAGTTTGCTTTGCTCCAAAAAAAGCTTTTAAAAAAATCCAAGTTGATCTGCACTTACACCGTGAATGAAAATTTTTTTATTTGCGCGCGCATTTCGTTTTTTATTCTTCTTTCTTTTTACTGAATCTGCCTTTCATTCCATCTAGATATTCCATTAATTGTCTTTTTTCGATTAATGCTTTTGGTAGCGCCTCTTCTGCAAGGATTAGAGGAGGTATGCTTACGAAGAGTAATATTGCCGCTAGTAAGCTGTATGAATTTATTTGGGCTGAACTCACACTTCCAAAATGGGTTCCAGTTAATATGAGCCCCAGCATTATTCCTGAATTTATTAAAGCAAACCCAAGTCCATAGAATATGCTTCCAGCATTTTCAGGTGCCACGTCAGCCCAAATTATGTATGATGTAATTAATACAAAAGAGAAACCAATTGCTAATGGAATAATGAACAAGTATCCTGTGTTTATATTGAGTATCGCTAATAAGGCAATAGAAATACCTGTGATTGCTAGACCAACCATTGTTGGAAACTTTCTTCCTCTCAGGTCAAGTTGAGTTCCAGCAATTATTGCTCCTATTAATACTGGTATTGCCCAAATTATGTAGAAAATTCCTGAACTAATATTTCCCAGAATTGTTGGAAATACAATTGACAATAGAATTCCGGACACTAAAGAAAATAAGAAAACTGGAATTGCGTACAATATTATTTGTTTTGGGGGATGTCCTTTGCTCTTTTTCGGTTTTTTTGTTATATTTTCATTTTTGGACCTAAACGCTAGCAGTATAAATGATATTAATATCAAGATTCCGATTATCAATACCTTGTTCTCAGCTGTAGAAAAGAGGTCAAATGGTTCTGTTATTACAAAAAGTTGAGCAATAGGCATTGACAATCCAATTGCTATGCCTGCTACTCGTCCTCTTTCTTCAGGTGTTACATTTTCAGTGAAATAAGTCCCCCAGGCAACCGGACTTATACCTGCAGCCAGTCCAAGTGGAATTGCTATTAGGTACATATCCATGTAATTTAGCCAAAAAATTAGTGTAAACAGGGAAATAAGAACGGAAGCCGCTATTATGATGGGTATTCTTTTTGTAGTCTTTTTAAGGGCTAGTCCTGTTATTAGATTGGAAGCGGTCATTGATGCAATAAAGAGCAGTACCCATTTTCCTTTCTCTATACTTAGTGCACGAATGCCGTTTAGGTAGCTTGTCAATATGGGTCCAAATTGAGGAAAGGCAAAAAGCCAGCTTAGATATATTAGTATTGCAATTATAACTATTGCAAGGATGCTTTTGCTTGTTCTCAGTTTAAAGTATCTGGAAAGTAGTCCCTGCTTCTTTACGATTGTCATGTTCAACAAGTAGACTACTTTGCTTAAAAGATTTTACATCATATAATTAAGTTGTTTCTTTAAATTATTGTTATTAAATTTATGGTGAACATTGTTCATAGCATCTCTTAATATATAAGATAATTTTTATGTAGAAAT
>JARRMA010000257.1:0-4395 GCA_037386505.1 Candidatus Bathyarchaeota archaeon | reverse complement strand
CTGGACACGACAATGGTTAACAAAATGGAGACAGAGAGTTACACTTTGCCAGCAGATGCCACAGATTTCATTGTCTTTTCTTAAAATGAAGAATAGAGCTGCTAAAATGTTCAAAGAAATGGAAAAACAAGAAGAACTTAAAAAATTAGTGACAAAAAAATTAATCAATAAAGGTGAGGTTTGCATGAGTGAACTGATAGCTGAAAATCTAATAGTAGAGGAAATAGCTCACCGACTAAAAATGAATAAGGGAAGAAATACCCGTGACGAATCCGTACTTGATCCATGGAGTATTTTCCAAGAAATTGTGCCTCGAGTAAATAGACTAACTGAACGAAGAACTCCAATAATTCATCTTAAACTAATGATGGATCTTTAAACGATAAATAGTAAATTATTTTTTACATTTTTTCCAAATGATGATTCAGCTTCGCTAATCAAATTTTTCCTCTCGCAACTATTATTTTGATTTACATCATATTTTTCAAGGCAGATGATATATCAACATTTTCTGATAGTTTTGTCAATTCAATATCGTCTAAATATGAAAGACTATCATGGTAGATGGGTCTTTCTTTCTTGTAGAATATTCCTATTGGTATTCTGTCCCCCCACTCAAATGCTTTTTCTAAAGCTTTTTTGTAATTAGTTTCATCGTGTCCTTCCTCTTGTAGTTTGTATACTCGTTGTTTGTACCAGTCATAGGTGTTAAGGTAATTGAAAGTAACACATGGTTGGAATACATCAATGAAAGCAAATCCCCTATGTTTGATAGCTTCAACCATTAAGTCTTTAAGGTGAAACATGTCTCCTGAAAATCCCCTTGCTACAAAACTTGCATCACTGACTAAAGCATGTGCGATTGGATTCAGCATTGGTGGAATAACACCAAATGGGGTTGATTTTGATTTGAACCCTTGTTGACTAGTAGATGTTGCTTGACCAGTTGTTAATCCTAGTACCATGTTATCGTGCACAATTAGTGTAATATCTAAGTTATACCGTATAGCATGACCAAAATGTCCCCAACCCTCATTGTATTGATCAGCATCTCCTGCGAAACAAATAACGTTTAAGCTTGGTTTAGTCAGTTTAATTGCAGTTGCTAGAGGTAAAACTCTCCCGTGTATCCCATGGAATCCGTTAATATTCACATAATTGACCATTTTGCCATGGCAACCTATTCCAGAAACTAGTACAGCATTTTCTCTTTCTATTCCTAATTCTATTAAGGCTTTTTTGAATGCCATTAGTATACCAAAATTTCCACAGCCTGGACACCATGTATTTGATTTTGGTGTCTTTAGATCATTAAGAGTAACCATTTAGAGAACCTCCTGAATACTTTGAGCTAAAGCTTTTGGGTTGAAAGGTCTTCCATCATATTTGAGAATCTTATTATCAACATTTTTCAGTAAATGTTCTCTTATTAAGCTAGAAATTTGAGATGTTATGTTATTTTCTACAACAATACATTTCTTAGCTAAATCAAGTACTGCTTTCACTTTGTCGGATGGAAAAGGATTCAGATAAATTATTTGAAGATAGTTGATTTTTTTATCTCCAGTATTAATGAGTTTCATTGCTTCCAGTATTGGTCCCTTAGTAGATCCCCATCCAATTATTGTAGCATCAGCTTGTTTTGGACCATGAACTTTTATTGTTTCAAAGTTTTCTAATTCCTCTTTTAGTGCATCTAATTTTTTGAAACGTTTATTGTTCATTTGAGTAGCCAAAACAGGATCTTCAGTCGTATACCCTAATTGGTTGTGTTCATCTGCATTTGTTCGCACTATAGCTCCTTTTGTTCCAGGAAATATTCTTTGAGATATACCATTTTCAGTGAATTTGTGGCGCATATAATCTTCTTTGTTGTTGTATTCATCGGAGGCAAAGATTGCTCCCCGGTCAATTTTGATTCTATTTTGGTCAAAAGTCTCTGCAGTACCATGGCTTTCTGCAAGATATTTGTCAGAAATAATAATGGCAGGAATTTGAAATTTTTCTGCTAAATTAAAAATGTTTACCGTAATGTAAAATGCTTCAGTTACATCTCCCGGTGCAACTACTAGCCGAGGAAATTCTCCTTGTGAAGCGTGAATTGCAAATCTAAGATCCCCCTGACTGGTATAAGTTGGAAGTCCTGTGCTTGGTCCAGGTCTTTGAACAAGAACTATTACTGGTGAAGTTTCTGTCATCCCTATCATTCCTAATCCCTCACTCATTAGGCAAAAGCCTCCACCTGATGTAGCGGTCATTGATCGCGCTCCAGCAAACGATGCACCAGCAACCATGTTAACTGCCGCAATTTCACTTTCAGTTTGTATTACAACCATTTGAAATTCTTTTTCTAGAGGAGCAAAAAAATGTAAAATAGATGTTGCAGGCGTCATGGGATAAGCAGCATAAAATTTACAACCTGCATTAAGTGCTCCCAATCCTATTGCTTCATTTCCAGTAAGAAATATTCTATTTTTCTTAGAATTAGTTTTTTTCAGTTGATAACCAAAGTTTTCTATATCGTACTTTTCTTTTGCATAGTCAAATCCTCGTTTTGTAGCTTCAATATTTTGTTCAGCAATTTCTTGCTTGAATGTATCTTTTTTAAAGGCACACTGTAAAGGTTTATGCCCTTTGTTCCAAGTTCATCTTCGGTTTCTTTTATTTGATCTCCATCATAGATTATTGCTCCACCAGAAACAAGCTCATCTTTGTGCAGAAGAATTGTTTCTTTATTTAATGCTATGACTAATTGAACTTTGTCTGTTTGAGAAAAAACTGATTCTTCACGTGCTGTTACAGTATAAAAGTTATGGCCACCTCGAATCAGTGATTGGTAATCATTAACGCCAAAAACATTCAAACCGCCTCTTAGACAGGCTTTCGCAAAAAGGAAACCTGAACGACTTATACCCGCTCCAGCTTCTCCGCCAACAAGTAATGATATTTTGTTAATTATCAAATTTTCACCAAGAATTAAACGATTTTTTCGTTCGTTTCTAAATTAGTTATGTGAATAGCATTAAAAGGGCAAGCTTCAGCTGCTTGTTTGTGGCATTCAAGTTTTTCTAATTCTATAGATTCTCCGTTAGATTCTTTTTTTGAATTTTTAATATGAGATTTTCCAGTTTCATCTGAAAGTTCGAATTTGGAACATAATTCAACACAAGCTCCGAATCCTTGGCATACAGTATAGTCTATCTCAATTCGAAATTTACTCATAAAATCAACCTATTAAAGTACACAATACAAGTCATTGGCTATAATAGTTGTTATTTCCTAAATTTATTGTTAAAAATTTTTTTAGTGATTGAAAGTTTAAGAGTTAAATAATACTTAGAATTATTTAGAGGTCTACATTTTGAAAGAAGCAATGTTTTATGAAAAACTTGATGATAATTTAGTTAATTGCAATTTATGTGCACATCTTTGCCGCAAAATTGCAGATTCAAAAAGAGGAATATGCGGCGTAAGAGAAAATAAAGGAGGAAAATTGTATAGTCTTGTTTACGGAAAAGTTATTGCCAGATCAATTGATCCTATAGAGAAGAAACCATTGTTTCAATTTCTACCTGGTTCGTTGTCATATTCTATTGCTACCCTTGGATGCAATTTCAGATGTGATAATTGTCAAAACTTTGACATTTCTCAATTACCTAAAATGCGAAACACGATTGTTGGTCAAGATGTTTTACCAGAAGATATTGTAGAATCAGCGAAATTAAACAATTGTAAAAGTATTGCTTATACTTACAGTGAGCCTACAATCTTTTTTGAGTATTCCTACGATGTAGCAAAATTAGCTAAAAAAGAGGGAATAAAGAATATTTTTGTCACAAATGGTTATACGACCCCTGAAGCCCTACAGAAAATAGGTCCATATTTAGATGCTGCCAATGTTGATTTGAAAAGTTTTAGTGATGAGTTTTATCAAAAAAATTGTGGAGCACGTCTAAATCCAGTTTTAGAAGCCATTAAATTATATAAAAAATTGGGAATCTGGACCGAAATAACTACTTTAATTATTCCAACACTTAACGATAAAGAAGGGGAGTTAAGAAAAATTGCAGAGTTTATCAAAGATATCGGTGAAGAAACTCCTTGGCACATCAGTCAATTTCATCCCACATTTAAACTGATTGATCTACCACGGACACCTGTTGAAACATTACGTAAAGCTAGACAGATAGGGCTAGAAACTGGTTTAAAATATGTTTATGAAGGGAATGTTCCCGGAGAAATAGGAGAAAATACCTACTGCCATAATTGTGGAAAAATATTAATTCGAAGATACGGATATAAGATTCAAGAAAATAATATTCAGAACTTAAAATGTCCACAATGTGGGACTAAAATTGAAGGTATATATAACTGAATCAACAAATTATTTCAAAT
>JARRMA010000256.1:0-2699 GCA_037386505.1 Candidatus Bathyarchaeota archaeon | reverse complement strand
TAAAGATCGCAGACGAGAAGATGAAGTTTACTTACATATAATGTCAAAAGCATTAGAATCTGGACTTGACATCCAGAAACTATTGGAATTAACTTTTTTTAAAGAGTTATTTAATCTGCTTTAAATCTTATTATTCTGCACCTTGAACGAAGACACTCAAAGCGATTATTTCTTTGAAGATGGCTTCAACCTTTTGGGGGTCAAGTCCAGATTCTAATGCTTTTGACATTATATGTAAGTAAACTTCATCTTCTCGTCTGCGATCTTTAACCGGAATCTTAAGTTCCCGTTTGACATCTCCTATGTCTTTGCACAAATTCATCCGTTCTTTCAATAAAAGAACTATTTTTTCATCAATAAAGTCAATCTTCCGTCTTATCGTCACAATATTTTTCAACAACTTCAACTCCCAAAACTTTTGGTATAAAGCCTCCACGAATCAGATGGTCAACCAAAACAGTAGCAACTGCAGCTTCAACAACTGGTACAGCTTTTGGAACTATGCAGGGATCATGTCTACCAATTATAATGATTGATGTTTCATCATTTGTCAAGAGATTAACTGTCTTTTGTTTTTTTGAAATTGATGGAGTAGGTTTAACTGCTAATCTAACTACCAAAGGCATTCCTGATGATAGCCCACCTAAAATGCCACCACAGTTGTTAGTATTAGTTCTGACTTCACCATTTTTAATGAAATAGGAATCGTTATTTTCTGATCCGCGTAGTTTAGAAGCTTTGAAACCTAACCCAAATTCAACACCTTTAATTGCTGGTATATCGAAAAGCATCTTTGCAATATCGGCATCCAAAGAATCAAATATAGGTTCTCCAACTCCAACAGGTAAGTTTAAAGCAAAACATTCAATAATTCCTCCAAAGCTATCCCCTTCTTTCTTGGCTTCTAAAATAGTATTGACCATCTCTTTTGAAAGATCGAGATCAGGACATCTTACGGGACTTTTATAAGTATTTATTTTAATTTTATTGATTGACAAATCTTTCTGAAGTTTAACAGTTCCGATTTCAGACGTATAGGCTAAAATTTCAACACCAAAGAAATCTAGAAGTTTTTTAGCTATAGCACCTGCAATAATAAATGCGACAGTGATTCTACCTGAAAATCTTCCTCCACCACGATAATCTGCAAATCCCAAATATTTAATTCTAGCTGGATAATCCGCGTGCCCAGGTCTAGGTTTATCCTTAATTAAATCATAATCGGAAGAGATTACCTCTTTATTCCACACTAAGGCACAGATTGGAGCACCAGTTGTGAAACCTTCATAAACTCCCGAAAGAAGTTCAACAACATCTTTTTCTCTTCTCGACGATACAATTTCTTGTTTAGTAGGCAGTCTTTTGTTGAGCTCATTCTGAATATAATTTTCAGTTATGGGAAGCCCAGCAGGACAACCATCTATTACTACTCCAATACATCTACTATGACTCTCACCGAAACAGGTGATAACAAAATCCTTCCCTATTGAGTTAGCTCCCAACTAAATTCACTCCTAACACTTTAAGATCATTAATGAAATTTGGATAGGACTTATTTATGCATTCGAAATTTTGAATTTTTGTTTTTCCTTTAGCTCCAAGAGCGGCTACAGCACATGCCATTGCTATTCTGTGATCATTGTGGGAATCAATAATTGTACCATTTAATTCAGATGAACCTGTTATGATTAGACCATCTTCCTTTTGAATTATATTTGCTCCCATTTTTTTCAATTCTCTATATATTGAATCAAGCCGGTCTGATTCTTTATACCTGAGCCTTTGAGCATGAAAAATTTCTGTTGTTCCATCAGCGTAACATGCAAGAACTGCACATATAGGAACTAAATCCGGGATATTTTTTGCATCAATATCAACTGCCGATAATTGTTCTCCTTCAAAGGTGATAAAACCATTTCCAACAGTAATTAGTCCCCCCATGGCATCCAATATTTCCAATATTGCAACATCACCTTGTGACGTATTATAATTAAGATTCTTTACTGTAATTCTTGATGAAGTTACTGCTGCTGCAGCAAAAAGAAAAGCAGCCGAAGAAAAATCTCCTGGAACAACATGATTGCAAGGAGAATAATTTTGATTTGATGGAATCCATAGCTTTGAAAGATCTGGATTTATAGACCCCTCTAACCCATGCTTAACTAATACTTCCAGTGTCATTTCCACATATCCTTTAGATTCTAAAGGCGTTGAAATAGATATTTCAGTGTCTTTCTTCGCTTTTGGACAAGCAAATAATAATCCAGAAATATACTGGGAACTTATATCACCTCTAATAGAAGTCCTTCCACCATTAATTCCTCCTCCGCAAATTAGAACGGAATTCTTATTGACTTTAGATTCTGCGCCTAGGTCCTGTAAGCTTCTAAGAAGAGGAAAAATAGGTCTATTCTCAAAAGATGCACCAAAAAGAAACTTGGATTGACTGGGGGCAAGAGCTGCAACAGGAATCATAAACCGAAGAGTTGATCCAGATTCCCTACAATCTATAGCATCAGATGGAGTTTTAACAGATTCTTGACCATAAATTGTCCAACAATCTTTATTCAATTCAGTTTTTATTCCAAAAGCATTCACAGCTCTCAAAGTAGCTTGGGTATCATCTGAAACTAATGGATTCAATATTTTAGATATTCCATTTGAGAGTGATGAAGCTATTAGCATTCGATGGGTATAGG
>JARRMA010000255.1:0-2726 GCA_037386505.1 Candidatus Bathyarchaeota archaeon | reverse complement strand
GCTGTACTTAATCCGAAAAACAACCATCGATCCACTGTTAAGATTATGCTTGCCAAATAACCACAAAACATAGTTAAAGTTGTGAATAATGCAACTTCAGCTTTCTTTTCATTTGGTTTATTAGCGATAGTTGCTATATCTAAAGTCAATATACTGCAGCTACCTGCATAGAAAAGCCATCGTGTCCAATAAATTAAATCACCACTTTCTGTAGTCACCGTAGCTAATCCTAAGGCCATGATACAATAAGAGATAATGGTAATGAAGCTAACAAACACATGTGAATTAAACAAATATTTCCTAGAACTATTTCGATTTTCTAAAAAAGTAAACATCAAAGAGCTTAGACCAAATATTAATGCTCCAATCCAAAAAACCACAGATTCTTCAATCATACATAAACCTCCAAAATCTAATTCTACAACCATAATTATCTTGTATTATTATAAATTTAAGTATTTTAAAAAATCATTATAAAGAAAGTGGATTATTAGTTGAAAAAAATTAAATTAATTTTTCGTCTTGCTAGATTACATTTCTTAGTTCTAGGTTTTTTGCTGTATCTACTTGGTTATATTTTAGCTCTTTTAGAAGGAATTGAATTTGATTTAACAAAATTTCTTTTTGGATACTTAGTCTTTGGAACTGCCCATCTTTCAGTATCTTTTAGCAATGATTATTTTGATAGACACTCTGATAGAAAATCTGTAAAAACACACTTCTCGGGAGGAAGTAAAGTTCTAGTTGAACATCCAGAGTTGGAATATTTTGCGGTAAGTTTTGCGGTTTTTCTTCTAGTTATCTCAGCAGTTTTTTGTGTTCTTTTCATAATAATTTACAATTATAGTTTATGGTTTTTTGTTTTTGTTTTATTAGGGGGACTCTTAGGTTGGTTTTATTCATCAACTCCAATAAAACTGGCTTATAGAGGATTAGGGGAAATATCTACCATGTTAGGGGTAGGATTTTTTATGACTGGAATGGGATATTTTGTAGGTTCAGGTGTTTTAGGATCATTACTTCTATTGTTTAGTTTGCCTCTTAGTTTTTATGGATTATTTTTTATTATTTCTGTAGAATTGCCTGATGTTGAATGTGATATTTTGGGGAATAAAAAGAATATTACTACAATATTTGGTATTAAAAGTGGGAAATTAATTTCTTTTGCAGCTGTTCTATCAGGAACAATTTATTTTTTAGTGATGCTTTACTTAAAAATTAGCAATAATCTAATCGATTGGACTCCTATTTTTATTTTTTCTTTTCTACCATTATTTGCATCAATAATTTCCATTCTCTGGAATAACAAAAATCGAAAAACGCTAGTTAAACAAGTTATGTTAAACATGGGATCTTTAACCACCTTTGTAATTCTTATAATCGTGAGTTTATTTCTCCAGATTACACCATAGAAATTTATCATATTATTGGAAAAATCAGTAAAAAAGGAATGAAATATTCGCAAAAAATTATTAAATCATGAACCAAAAAAATTTGAAAAACCTTTATAGCAATCTTATTTTTCAAATCTTTTCTATTTTATTAATATTTTGTCAAAATTTTGAGTTTTCAACTTTCTTAATCAACCTAAAAGTAAATGAAAACATAAGTTACTATTCCAAATAACAGTGAAAATATCCAAAGGGTTACTGTTAGATCCATTATTCTTTTTCGTCTAAAACATCCTTCAATTTTTGACGTGTTCATTGCCCATCTTAGAACTAAATATATCGCTAATAATAAGGTGATGGCTCCAGGAATTGCGTGTAACCAATTGGTTTGAACATAAACAAGATTTGTTTCGCTTGAAAAGAAGGAATAGTTTTGATAGAATATTGGACCCATAATTAGAAGAAATGTTAGAACATGTAAAATCGTTGCGATTCCCATCGATGCGCCATGTTTCTTGTATTTTTTCTTCATTTTGAAATATAAACTTAAAAAAAGGATACCTGCAGTAACAAATTGTAGTACAAGGTTTAAGGTAGTGTTGAAGAGAAATGGATGACCTAATCCGATACTCAATGGATCACCGTTACTTAATTTGCACTATAACAATATAGATTTTTTGACAATAATACGCATAAGCATGTTCCCGATATACAGAATTTGATATTTTTAAAAAGTTAAACCTAAATTTCAAATTTGATATAGTGACAGTTAGCATTTTTCAAGTGGTTCTTTGAATATATGAGCAAATAAATTGTGACTAATAATAAATACTACATTTTAACAATGGAAACAATAAATGAAAGTTCGTGCTATGTCGACGCAGTTATTTGGAGAAGAAAAAACATGAAAACCAAGGACCTTCGACGCTTCATCAAGACCACCGAGAAAATGGTCGTTCCTTCCAAGGTCGCATCCACGACCCAAGGCAGTGGGTTGCTCCGCAAGTTACCGCTACGACTCCAACGGTACTTTGTCAAAAGAGGAGCCCGCACTAATCCATACATGAGCTTCGTCGTCGAACCATATTCTGTGTTTCTCGCATTTGAGGTCACCAATATTGAGGCAGCCGAGCGTGTGTTGCCACCGAACTACAACCTTTTCCCTTCGGCGATGTTCAAAGATACCCCCAAGCAACCGTGCGCCATCATAAGTGCATTCAACGTCCACACGAACGTGTTTTGGGGGAGTCGCGTTGAGTTCTACCTAATCGCTGAGAACTGCAAGACCGGACGTCTCTCTTGGATCATCATTCAGTATGAGAGCAACACGCACAG
>JARRMA010000254.1:0-2730 GCA_037386505.1 Candidatus Bathyarchaeota archaeon | reverse complement strand
GGAATTTATGTGTCAGGACCATTTAACACCATTAATAGCAACTCAATAAGCGACTATTCCATCGATTCCACTGGACTTAACATTGAATCAGACAATAACAACATAACTGACAATATTGTGAGTAACCAAAAATGTGGAATATCTCTTTCAGAATCAAATAATATACTTAAAGGCAACAAGATGAGAAACAACACCTCAAATTTCTGTTTAGACTGGAGAACAAATTGGGATCAATCTAAGTTTGTTAATGACATTGATGGTTCAAATCTTGCTGATGGAAAACCAATAATCTATTGGATCAACGAACATGACAGAAGAATACCTGAAAATGCAGCCTTTGTAGTCCTGGTTAATTGTTCAAACATAACAGTTGAAAACCTTGACATTTCAAAGGTTGGACAAGGAGTAATATTAGCTTATTCAACCAACTCGAAGATAAACCAGAATTCAATACAAGCTTTAGATGAAGGAATTTTAGTGTACAGTTCATCTAGAATCACAGTTGACAATTTATTGATTGATGACGAGGGAACTGGAATCGAACTTGTTTTTTCTTCTGAAAATACAATAACTAATAATGTAATAGTTGATGGAGGAAATGGCATTCATCTTACGTTCTCTTCTGAAAACACAATACGTAATAATACTATTACAAAGCGGGTTAGAGGAATCCAACTAGATGAATCTAATAAGAATATAATTAGTTGGAACATCATTTCTGGCGGAAGTTTTGGAGGAATCATACTTTCTGGTTCAAAACAAAACGTTATCAGCATTAATAAAATAGCAGACTGTATGGAATTAGCGCTGATGTTTTGGAATAATGCTTCTGAAAACCAGTTCTATCTTAATAATTTCGTAGATAACGCTAAAAATGTTGAAGAATATCATTCTGGACTTCCAGATTTTCCAATTAACAGTTGGGATAATGGAACAGCCGGTAACTTCTGGAGCGACTACTATGGAACAGATAACAATAATAATGGTATAGGTGACACACCTTACATAATAAACGAAAACAACCAAGACAACTATCCATTAATAGAAATGATAATTATTCCAGAATTTCCCGCATGGACAACAATTCTATCTTTGTTTTTAGTTTTAGGTCTCACCGTTTTTATAATTAGAGATAAAATAACAAAGAATCAGGAAAAATGAATAAATTGGATTTCTTTTTTTCAGTAATTCTTTTTGTTTTGCTAATCAACATTTCTTTTGTCTCTGTTGGATTCTCTTTAGTAATTTGGAGTAAAAATTATGGTGGTGTAGGTGACCAAAAAGCTGTTTCTATAATTGAAACTTCTGACGGAGGATATGCAATATTTGGAAACACCCAGATTGAACCTAACCTTTCAGATTTTTTGTTAATTAAAATTGACGCAGATGGAAATATGCAATGGAACCAAACATATGATGGAAAAGGAGAGACTGATTTAGCACGTTCTTTTGTTCAGACTAGCGATGGAGGTTATGCATTAGCTGGTCAGACTTTTTCTTCTTTTCAATACGGTAGTTCAGATTTATGGTTAATTAAAACCGACTATCAAGGAAATATGCAGTGGAACAAAACGTATGGACAATGGTATATGGATGATTTGGGTTCGGTAATTGAGACGTCTGATGGGGGATTCGCATTATTTGGCACTACTTTATCTATTGTTGGTAAATTAGAAGATTATTTTTTAGTTAAAACTAACTCATTTGGAAATTTAATGTGGAACAAAACATATGGAAGAGGAGATCGCAGAGAATTTGGCGAGGCTATAGTGCAAACATCTGATGAAGGATATGTCTTAGCAGGTTCTTTTGAGATTTCTGGTTTTTCGCGCACAGCTTATCAGTTGCTTAAAATTGATACTTTGGGAAACATGAAATGGAACCAAACCTATGATTACAAAGAATTTGAAATAAATTATTATCTCAAGGTAACTGATTTGGTAACAACTGCTGATGGAGGATTCGCTCTAGGGGGAACTACAAGATCTGCTTGGACAGACTTTGAAGCCTATTATTTGTTTGTTAAAACTGACGAGTTTGGGAATATGCAGTGGAACCAAACATACAGAACAGCAAATTCCAACGATAAACAAACCGCTATGGTTGGAACATCTGATGGTGGATTCGCAATTGCTAGTTCGTATCGCAATGAAAGTACATATTCAGATGTTTGGTTGATTAAAACTAATATAAATGGTGTTGTGGAGTGGAACCAAAATCATTCAATGATAGATTTTCAGTATGTTCGTTCAATAATTCAGACTTCTGATGGAGGATTTGCCTTGGCAGGTAGAACACATTCTTCTGAGGATGAATATCAAACGAATGATTTTTTGGTGATAAAAACTGATGAACAGGGTATTCCAGAGTTTCCAACCTGGACAATTCTCCCAATAATGCTTGTTTCATCGTTTGTTGTTATTATTGTTAGAAAAAAATTCGTAAGAAAGGGTTAAAATGAGAAAACAATTAGTTGTTATCTGTTTGCTATTTTCTTTTCCTCTTATCTTAACTTCAATAAGTCATGTTTTTGCATCGTCTATAGTGTGGACTGAAAGTTATGGTGGATCTTTTGCAGAGATTGCCCATTCAGTCGTTCAAACCTCTGATGGAGGATATGCAATAGCAGGAAGCACTGGATCTTACGGTGAAGGAAGTCACTTGATTAACAGCTTTTGGCTCGTTAAAGTGAATAGTTCTGGTACGATAGAGTGGAATCAAACATATGGA
>JARRMA010000253.1:0-2748 GCA_037386505.1 Candidatus Bathyarchaeota archaeon | reverse complement strand
ATTCCGAAAAATATGTCAAATGATTAGTGAAACAAAAAATGAGCTAATTTCAATCGTGACAGTTAATGGCTTGCTTAAAGCTGAAAAATTTGGCGTACTGGATACAATACTAAAACATCCTTCTAGGTCAAAAATAAAATTCCGATATTTGACCAATGTTAATGAAGATAACCTTTCTTCAATCAAATTCATAGTAGACAAACTTAATCCAGTTTTTTCATTAAAGGGGAAAAATCCAAAGTTACAAGACAGTTTGTTTCCCAGATTGGTAATCAGAGATAAAGAAGAAATGTTGCTATTCATCAACGAAAAAACCCAAATGAAATCAACAATTTCTACTGATGCAGTCTTGTGTACAAATTGTCGTTCAATCATTAAATCGTTTTATGGATTTTTCGAAGATATTTGGAGAAAATCATCTAATATAAAAGAAATCATTCAAAAAATTGAAAATGGGGAACCATCAGCAATTATGGAAGTGATAAAAGATTCAAGCACAGCAAAAAAGATGTACTTTAATGCTTTGAATAAAGCAACAAAAGAGATTATTATAGTGACTTCTTCGGGTGGACTCTTCGATATTGAAAAAGAAGTTAACTTGGTAAAAAATTGGCATAATAATGGAGTTTCAGTAAAAATAATGGCCCCAATTATTGCAGATAATTTTAATGCTTATACTAAACTGGCTGATTATTGTGAAGTTAGACATATTTCTCAAAACTTCTTAAACACAGTAATTATTGATGGAAAACACCTTTTCCAATTCAACACATCTAGACCCAATGGAACGGAAATCAAAATCCATCCAAACATAAGTAATACTAGTTATACAAATGACTCGAAACACATCAAAAACACAAAAAAGATGTTAGAATCACTGTGGAAAAATTCCAGCAATCCTTCAAAATCTCCTATGGCAACCATGATAAATTCTTTGGACAAGTTCTCCTTTTCCACAGATTCGGTTTCAAATAATCCTTCATCTAAAAAGTTAGCTAAATACTTTAAACAAAAACCAGCAATCTCCAGAATTGAAAGTGCTCCTGGCGAACTATTTGAAAAAGACGTACTGGATAAAATTCTGAATCTAAACCCCACTTCGGACTGTTCAAAAGAAATTATACATACATATTGTAGACTCGGGTATGCTGTCATAAATCCTCCTGAAAAGTTTAATCTTCCCAAAATGTTAATTCATACTTTGCAGATTGATAAAAAATCCTCTTTCGGTGCTGAAGACAGGATAGTTTTTTATCTCTGGAGGGAAACTGAAGAAGGTTTTCGATATGTTCCAGTAGCTATTATTGGTGATAACCCCGAATCTCTCAAAATTTTAAATACGGGAGAATATCGTAACACACCTGCTGTGAAAAATTTTCATCTGGTAGACAAAAAAGTAATTCAATTCCAACTCTATGGGAATATATTTCTGGCTACTTGGACAATTCCAGTTCCACTTATTCCTGAAAAAATCACTCTGCCTCCAAGTACAATAATTTTTGAAACTTACGGGCCAGTCAAACCCAAAAAGACGCTAGCACGTTATCCATTAGGCCAGGAATATGAAATGTATTGCAATGGTTTTGATTCTTTTGTTACTTTTATGTATGACTCATCAAGATACACTGGGTCAGGAACTGATGCCTTTTTTATACGTGATGCATGCATTAGAATTACTCTTCCAGAATATCAAAATAGAAATAAAAATCCGACCGACAAAAGATGAAGGCGAGAATTTAAGTACTTAGTTTTAACTAGCAGGTTAGGATTTACTTATGGATTCCAAATCAGTTGCGTTGATTGCTACCTTTTCTTCGCTGGCTATTATTTTGAATGTTGTTAGAATTCCGACTATTTTTTGGCCTAATATGATTTATCTTTTTACGGGAATTCCTATTATTGTTTCCTTTTTATTGTATGGTTTTAAGACGGGAATTATGGTTGCGGTATTGCATATTTTAGGACAGTTGATTTTTTTCCCTGCTGGACCAGCGGGAATTGTAGCATATCCTACAGGTCTTTTAATCAATTTGCTAATGTTTTCTGGCGTTTATTTAGCGAATAAGTACATATTTACTAAAACTGGATTTAAGAATCATACTAGTGAAAAAAAGAAAGCAATAATTCTTACAGGTTTTGCCGTTATAATTCGAACTGGAATTATGCCCATATACGATTTTTTTGTTTTTTACCACCTCTTATTACCTTTGGTTTTAGGCAATTCTATTCCAGAGATATATATTGTAAGCTTAGTACCCAGTTTTGTACTATACCACATTACAACTACACTGTACACCATACCGACAGCCTATTTGATTGCAGGAAAAGTAAGCAAACACCTGAAAATTAAGGCAACATATCTTCCTTAATGATAAAGAAAGAACGAATTTTTTTCACAAAAAAAGACTAGGCAGTATACTACCCTATTATTATAATTATAATCTTAATCATCATAATCATTATCATCATTATCATAATAATCAGAATTCAATCTGAATTTCTGACTGAAACCAAGCTGATTTTTAGTCAAAATCATTTTTTGTAGGACTGAATGCCCTTGGCTTTCATTTTCACTATCAATCGACAAGGGCGCGCGCATTTGTTGTACTATGGTTACCTATATGTGACCATTTATCTTCTTTTTTGGATCTATTATTTTTCAAGTATTATCACCTTCTATTTTAAGAAGGGCAAGAAGAGACTTGTTTCGATTTTTTTACAGAAAACTCTTCAATAATGGCATAAAAT